>JADYUE010000007.1 GCA_021531615.1 Fusobacterium varium
CAGAAAGCCCCTTTATAACCTTCAAAATATAGCTTTCAACCTCTTTTTTTGCCTCTATAAATTTTGCCTTTTTTCTTATTTTTTTCACTTTTAAAGACATTTTTCAACTCCTTTTTATATCAAGTGTAATCACTGTGTAATCAAAGTGTAACCAATTTTTGATTACACCTTATAACTATCTTTATTTTTACTTTTAAACCAAAATTCCAAACTCCAAGTGTAATCAAATTTTTTTTATTCTCTTTTATAGAGATGATGATATTTATTAATCAAAAAAATCCAAAGTGTAATCAAAAAATCCACCCCCTATGTATATATAGAAAAACTATTTTTATTATTTTAGAAAAAAATTACACTATAATGAAATTATAACTATTAATTATCTAAACTATTTTTAAAAATATCAATTGGTTGAATTTCTACTGCTGTTACAGGTCTAGTTTTTGTACTAAATTCATTTGCTGGAAAACGTACAGACACCCTATCATCTAGGATAAAATTAGCCTCTTTTAACTGCTTTTTCAAAGTGGACATATCCAACAGCTCCAAACTACTATTTGTTTTTTTATGCTCATCAGCAATAGCTTTGTACAAAATATTAAACCAAAGATAGTGTCTCCCATCTTTCACTTGATAAAATGATCTTGGATCTTTGTCAGATTCTGCCACCAACTCCAATAGAAGTAGAAAGTTTTTAACAGTTGTTCTCTCATTTTTCCCAAGCTCATTGAGAAATAGTAAAAACTTATCTACAATTTTCCTATTCAAATTAACTATCTTTTTCAATGCCAACAACCCAGTATATACACATTTTATATTGTGCAGTTGCCTATCATCTCTTATATCTGGGAATATTTCCCGTAATTTCTGCTTTTTAACAACTATCTTTCCATCAGCTAATCTATTTAATATAGCTTGTTTCCCTAATTTTTCCAGTAATTGAGTGTTCTTAAACTTCTCAAATACCCTATCATTACTTTTATTTTCTTGATTTAACTCAACAGATAAAATTCTATTTCTAATTGAAACATCATTTATTTTTGTTTCCCCAGAGATAATAAGAGGGGTACACAATTTATATTCTAATAGTTTAGTTGTAAGATTTCCTTGATTTACAGTTTTATTGTCATATACTGATCTAATGGTACTTAACAGTTCATCTGTTTTATCTTTAATTGATTTAGTTGTTAATTTTATCTCATCTAAAACCCAAGGCGTTATGTTAGAACAACTTGATAGCAATCTTATTTGATGTATTGTCACAGTGCTTAAACTTTTTATATTATCTCTACTTCCTAAGAGAATACGACAGATAAACTCTCCAAATATTGTTTTACCAACTGATGTAGATCCTTCTAATTCTAATATTGGATATGAACCTAAATTATGCAATCTTCCCAATGCCCAGCATATTCCCAATAAGCTTTGGTTGCTATCCTTTCTTAAATATGGAAGAAGTTCTTTTAAAATCTTTTTATCCCCTCTAGTTAGTTCTGGAATAGAATTTAAACTTTGGATATAAAGCTCATTTTTATCACATATTGCCTTTGAAGAAGTGTCATAATATTTTTCATCAATTATCCCATAATGATCAATATCTATAACAAATTTATCTCTATTTTGTTGTAAAATCCAGCTCCAAAAGCTAGGAATACTATTTTTTGAACCATAGTAATAACCAACATTTTCAACTATACCATTTAAAAATAAAAGCTCACTTTTACTTGCTCTAAACTCTTTTGCTCTCCCCATATTATATGTAATTCCCTTAATAAACTTATTTGAAATCTCCTTAATCTCAAGGATAAAATCTGTAATCTGTTTCTCCTCTCCCCTCTCTTTGATAAAATAACCATTTTCACCTTTAAAAAACCGATCTTCCTCTATCTCTTCTACTATCTCAAATTTTTCCACTTTTTTACAATTTGCAACAATCTCCCTTATTTTTCCTATCCCTTCACCCATTAAAACCTCATTAAAATCCTTGTATTCACCCATATCCACACAGTAGATCTCTTCATTTTTCCAATTTAACTCTTTTAAAATCTTTTCATAAGCTTTCTTTCCAGCCTCATCTTTATCCACAGCAATTATTATCTTTTTAAATTCCAACAACCAATTTTTCTGATTTTTAACTGCATTTATATCTGATGCTCCAAAAGGTAAGCTTACAACATTTTCAAAACCACTTTCCAATGCACTTAAAAGATCAATCTCCCCTTCCACAATTATTATGTAATTTCTCTTAGTTATATGTTGCCAATTTATAAAGTAATCCCCTTTGCTCCCTCTTTCACTATGCAGATACTTTTTAGCCAAATCACGATATCTTATTGCAACAACACTCTTTCCATCGGTTATGGGTATCATCATATTATTGTTTTTTCCCAATCTGAATAACCTGTCTAAATATCTCTCTCCTATACCTCTACTTTTTAGATAATCTCTCCACTCTTGATTTAAAAGGCAATTTCCTCTACTAAGGAACACTTCATTTAGATTAACTGCCTCATCTTTAATTTTGTTGCTCCTTTCAACCTTTTCTTTCTCATTTCCAGATAATACTAATTTTAAGAAATTGTAGAAATCTCTATCATATTTTTTTAGATCTGCAAGACTTCCAGATTCTCCCTCTCTGTGACAATAAAACTGCCTAATCTCTCTGTTAAATGAAAAGTCTGGGTTTTTCCCCTCTCTCTTGCATATGGGACAATAGTCAAATCGCATTTGATTGCCATATACTTTGTAGGTATACTCTTTCTTCATAAAACTCCCCCTTATGTTTTAATTTATTTGATTAACTTTTGTTGATTAGCATATGTTGAATTATGTGAAAAAGATTTACTGTTATAAAAAATCATAATTTTTTTATTAAATATACTTAATTTTTGAAAAAATTAGTTTAAAAGAAAAGCCCTCATCTCTATGGGAGCTTATAAAATTTCCAGACAATACAAAATGAAACTTAAATTATCAAAATATTTTTTGATTACTAAGTTTTCTATTTTCTATTAATTATGTTTTTGTGAATTTTTTTAATAAATTTTCTGCTAATGATTTTTTAGGTGAAATGTAAAACAAAGATGAAAGTTAGATAAGCTTTTAACCATTAGGCAGTAGGTCTTTCGGGGAAAATTCCAACTTTAACTTTTAAAGCTTCAATCTAAAAAGTTCTTTTTTCCTAACAATTAAAAGCTTATATTTTTATTATAGCCTATTCTTATCATTAAATCAAGTGTTTTTTTGAAATTAATTAATTTTTATTAGATTTTAAAATTATTTGAGATAATTTAGTTAAAAAAGAGGTTTTTTATTGAATTTGCATTCATTTAGCTATCCAAATTCTATAAAAGATTATCTAGTTTAAAGTTTAATTTTCATAATACTAGGTTATCTTTTAAATTTAAATTATTAAAACTTATATTTTTAATATCAACTAGCCTTCATACTAAAGAATAAAGAATCCCTAGGCTCATTTCGTTGAAAATGCAAAACTCGACTTCGTCTCAAACACGTTGCATTTTCTTAACTTCATTTCGCTGAGGGATTCTAGTATTCTCTAGTGAATTACGGCTTTAGTTGATATTAGGGTAGAAATTTTTTTTAAATATTTTCTATCTCCCTTCCAAACATCTTCTTAATAACTCTATTGCAGGTTCATCATCATTGTTTCCTGTTCCAAGCTCCCCACGAAAAGCTCTATCAAGTATTGTTTTCTCAAGAATTTCAATTTTATTTTCCAAAGAGATAAGTTCTGAAATTCTATTTTCCTCTTCAAATACCTTGTCTAAAACTCTTACTATCTCTTTTTGTTCCTCTAATGGTGGTAGAGGGATAATAAGATTTTTTACAGAAGTTAAATTTAATTCCTTTTGATTAGTACTTCCAGTTGTCATTGAATCTAAATTTGATTGAACATTATTTGATATTAAATACTTATGAATACATTGTGGAAGTAATGATTTTGAAGTTCTTACAACTGTTACATGTGAATCAGCTACCATTTTTTGATTTGCTACATCATCTTTTAAAATACATAATCTTCCAACAGTTCCTGTACCAGTAGAATTCCAAAGAATATCATTAGGAAGTAAAAATCTTTCTTCAGTATATTTTGTTTCTTCAGAAGTATATCTAGCTTTAGTTAAATCAAAACCATTCCATTGTACACATTTTTGAGAAATAACAAAAATTGGAGAAAGATCAACATATTTCGGACTTTTTCCACGTTGAATATAATTACAAATATCTTCTAATCTAGTCCAAACCCAATTACTAGGCAATTTATAAGGTTCTTCCTCTGCTCCTACTAACATTTCATCAATAGCTTTTAATTTAGGTTTAGCAGGTTTCTTTCTTCCCTCATCTTCAGCCTTTTTACACTCATCTTCCCATAGTTTAAGCTTTTCATCATTGATTTTAACAAGAAGTTCTCTAGCATTTTCAGTATGATTTTCACCTCTCCACTTCTCTGTCAGCTCTCCACTAAATGCTTTAGAAAGAATAGCCTCTCTTCTTGAAGTAGTTTTCTCTTTTACCTCTTCAATAATCTCTTTTATTTTTTGAATCTTTTCAAATAGAGAATCTAATTTTTCTACTATTCTTTTTTGCTCTTCTAGTGGGGGAAAAGCTATTTTTAAAGTTTTTAATAATTTACTTTTTATTCCTTCAACAGTGCTTCCTGTTGAGTGTTCTTTTAATTGTAATTGAAAATATGTTGATAACATTGAATAAAATAAAAATCTTTTATCAAAATTTATATTAGTTAAAGTTATAACTCTTTGTGCTAAAGCAAATTTATAATCAAAATTTAATTGTGCTACATTTCCTAGTGGAGCTTCTGTTGTTATAGCAACATCTCCTTTTTGGGGAATTCCTCTTGTCATCCAACCATCATAATCTTCAACTTTTATAAATTCTCTAGGTTCTTCATTTATGTAACCTTTTTTTATATTTTTAGCAGTAATTAAAGGAATTCCATTTTCTACTTTTGTTGGTGTTTTTCCTCTATAATCAATAAATTCTGTTATATCCCCTAATCTAGTCCAAACCCAATTACTAGGCAATTTATAAGGCTCTTCCTCTTTAGCCACTATTGATTGTTCCAATCTCTCCTCAATAGAAAGCTCCCCTTTTTTCTTAGGCATCTCTCTTCACCCCACAAAGATCAAGCTCCTTTAAGATGCCCTTTAACAGATCAAGAGCCTCTTCCAATCTCTCTATACACTCTTCCCCATTTTCAATAGGATTTTGTAACTCCTCTTGAGAGTCATCAACCTTTAAAAGCCCCATATCAAGTGAGTAATCTTTCTTCTCAATCTCCTCTAATGTAACCTTTGTCCATCTCTCTAACTTCTCTTTCTCTTCCTCGTTGTTGAATGTTCTTTCAAACTCCTCAAAATGCTCCTTAGTTAGTGGGTTAGTCTTACCAAAGTTAGGCATACTGCTTCTTAAATCATAGTACCAAATCTCCTTAGTGTTCTTTTCATTTCCCTTCCCTCTAGTGAAAAATAGTACATTTGTCTTTACCCCTTGAGCATAGAATATACCTGTTGGAAGTCTTAAAATTGTGTGAAGATTGCATTTATTCATCAAATCTATACGAATATCCTTTCCAACTCCCCCTTCAAATAGCACATTATCAGGTAAAACTATACCTGCTCTTGCATTTCCAGTTGTATTCAAAGAGTTATAGATCACTTGTAAAAAGTTTAACTGCTTATTTGAAGTATCATAGATAAGGTCATCTCTAGTGGCTCTCTCTCCCCCTTTCTTTGTTCCAAATGGTGGGTTAGATAGAACAACATCAAAACCATTTAACTGCTTTCCAAACTCTGACAGAGTATCCCCTTGAATAAAGTTTCCCCCAATGTCGTGAAGAATAGCATTCATAAGCCCCAATCTATGTGTATCAGGAACTAATTCACAAGCAGAGAAAGCTTTAGTTTCTTGGAACTCTCTCTCCTCGTCACTGATAGTTCTCTCATCAGTTCCAAAATAATCATCATACTTGTTTCTTAGATATTTATCAGCCTCAATTATAAAACCAAAAGTCCCCCCAGCAGGGTCGCAGATTCTCTCTCCTAAATCTGGAGCAACAATTCTCACAATAGAATCAATTAAAACTCTAGGTGTGAAGTATTGCCCTGCCCCTGACTTCTTCTCTGAGGCATTTTTCTCTAAAAGCCCCTCGTATAGATCCCCTAAATTTTCCTTATCTTCAGAGTACCACTCAATTTTATTGATCTCTGTAAATATCTTTTTAAGGTTTGCAGGTTCACCAATTCTTGTTTGAGCATTTCTATATATTGTTCCAAGAGTTGATGATGCTTTACCAAGGTTTAAAAGAGCCTCTTGATACTTCCCTCTAAGCTCTGTACCATCAAGTTTAACTAGCTCTCCCCATCTGTACTCCTCTGGAATACCGATTTTCTCCTCTGTTTCCAACTCATTGGCAATTCTTAAAAATAGAATATATGTTAGCTCTGTTACATATTCGTGATATGTAATTCCGTCATCTCTCAATACATTACATAGATTCCATAGTTTTTGTACAATCTCATTATTAGTCATCTTTTTCCTCACAATCAATTTTTATTTTTATACATTATTTAATACATCGTTAGATTTTGACAAAGTGCCTTTGTACTTACTTTTATTAGTCAAGCTAAGTTCACAAAACTAAAATTTTAAATATCAGCTAAATTCCATGTCGTAGAATAAAGAGAGAGTAGAACTCATCTGACTAAAATTCCGAAACTCGACTTCGTCTCAAACACGTCGGAATTTTTAGCGTCAGATTTCGTAACTCTCTCTAATATTCTTCTCCAAATTCCATTTTAGCTGATATTAGAGATTAATTCTCCCTAACATCAAGTTGACGTAATTTCCAAAAGTAGAGGAACTTTAGCGACTACTACTTTTGAGACACAGGCGAAGTCCTGTGTTACATTAAGGATCACAGAAACTCCGTTTCTGCGTCTCAATAATCATAGTCGTTTTATCAAACTCCTTGATTATTGGAACTTTGCTGTAAACCTAGCGATATGCTAGATAATTAAATTTAATTTAAAAGTATCCCATCATAGATAATATCCATTATCTCATCAAGCTTACCTTGGAGAATTTCATCTATTTTTTTAATTCCCCCATACTGCTTTTTAAATATTCCACTATCAAAATCCTCTTTAGATATATACTCATCTTCACTTTTTAAAACCATCTCTATTCTGCTAATAATCTTCTCTTGACGAGCATTCCACCTATTCAATTTTTTGATTTTCTCCATAACTCTCTCAATCTTTCTATCTCTACTGATTAACTCCTCATCTTTTTCATCAATAGCATATTTTACAAAAGATAGAATATCTATTAAAATATCCTCATTTTTTAGGTTTTGATAAGCAGTATTAAGCTTTGTTTTGCTATATCCATAGGCATCTAATTTAGATTTAATATCTTTTAAATCCTCTTTAGTAAATGCTTTAGGATTTGTTTTCAATATCTTTAGTGCCTCAATTTTATCTTCATTTTCCTTGATATATTGTTTAAAACTTTCAAGATAATCTTCAGGAGTTTTATCCTTTCCAAAGCTTTGGTTGAAGTTTACAACAACATCATCTTCCTCAGCAATTATCTGGTAATTTTCCCTTTTTAAGCTATCCAAATATATTAAAAACTCTTTCTCCTTTTCTAAAACCTTGATTTTCTTGTTATCTGGAGTATTTTTCAGATCCACAAGATAGCTATCTATATTAGTTACCTCTTCTCCCCTCATATATCCAGATAATACCTTAATATCATTTGATTTTTTCTCTTTAATAATATTTTTCTTTCTTTGAATTCTTCCAATAATTTGATCCATAAAGTATGAAGTGGCCTTTTCATCACCCTTTATAGTGTCAAATTTTTCAAATAGCTCCTTTACAGAGGTTTTAGGGTTTGCCACCACAGGTTTCATATCTGAATACTTCTCTAAATCCTCATAGATTCCTACAGCATCATATATTTTAAAACACTCTTTTTTAATAGCTGGACAAAGTCTAGTTGCCCTACCTATCATCTGTTCATATAGTATTCTACTTTTAACCTTTCTTAAAAATACCAAATTACAGATTTTAGGCACATCTATACCAGTTGTTAAAAGATCAACTGTAACTGCAATAGTTGGGTAGCTGTCATTTTTAAACTTTCTAATAAGCTTGTCCACATCTTTTACAGAGCCAGTTATTTTTTTAATCATATCGTTGTTCATAGAGTAATCCCCAAGCTTGTCATACTCCTCTTTTAAAATTCTAACAACCATATCAGCGTGCTCATCATTTGCACAGAAAATAAGGGTTTTCTCCTCTCCAGTAGGATCAATTCTCTCTACAAGAGCATTGCAAATAGCACGATTAAACCCCTCTGTAATAACCTTTGTATTAAACTTGCTCACATCAAAATTAAGCTCATCCTCTAGGTTTTCTATTGTTTTTACCTCTTGAGAAACCTTGTCATATACCTTGACATCACAACCTTTTTCAAAAGTTATACCATCTTTAGAGAGCTTAGTTTCCATAATATATGGTGGCTCAAAGTCTACCAAATACCCATCTAATACAGCTTGTCTATATGAATACTCATACACAGGCTCACCGAAAATATCATAGGTGTGTAGAGCTGGTGTAGCTGTAAGAGCTATCTTGTCAGCATCAAAATACTCAATTACATTTCTATATTTACTTTGATACTCCTTCTCATCTCTAATCAATGTCTCCTCTTCAGTTGGTATCCTATCTAACACATACCCTCTGTGTGCCTCGTCAACTATTATACAATCATACTTTCCAACTGATAGATAATTCTCATCACTTGGAGAAAGCACCCTTTTTATAAGCCCTTGAATAGTTACAATATGCACCCTTGTATCAGTTTCAGGGAATTTCTCCTCAAGCCCCATTATACTATAAATTTTAGATAGTGGAAATTGCTCCTCAATCTTTACATTTTTAAAAGTATCGTCTGCTTGTTCTCCCAAACTTGCCCTGTCCACAACAAATAAAATTCTGTTGTACTTCTTACTTTTTAGCAATCTGTATATCAATGCCAAGGCTGTTCTTGTTTTCCCTGTACCTGTTGCCATTGTTAAAAGTACCTTGTGTTTACCACCTATCAAAGCCTTTTCCACAGCCTCAATAGCCTCAGCTTGATAATATCTTAAATTAAGCCCATCAGGTGATCTAAGATAATCTAAAGAGTTTTCAGCCAATGTTTTATTAGCTAGCTCCTCATCTTTATTTAACAAAATCTCCAAATCCTCTGGAGCATAGAAACCTTTTAAAGCTTTTGGAAGATTTCCAGCTTTTCTACCATCTAAAAACCATATACCAGATTTCTCAATAAATTCCTTGTTGTATTCACGTCCATTTGCTGAAAATAGAAATGGTACCTTATAACTTCCAAAAGGTGAGCCATCACAGAAACTTATACCCTCTCTAAGCTCTGCCCCCTTGGCATACATATCTGAGTCCACATTGAGAGCAGTTAGGACATCTACCCCCATTCTCTTTGCCTCAATTACTCCATAGAACTTGTTTTTATAGAAAAGTGCATAGTCAGCCCAACCTTGCTCACCATCTTCTTTTTTACAAGGCCACTCAGCTATTGCCATTGCCTTGCTTTTATCAGGTAAAACCTTTCTATATCTGTAATTCAACATAGGGGTATTAACTTCCCAACCAGCCTCTCTCAACTGATCATCAATTAAAACCCTTGTCTCTTCCTCACTTAGCTCCATAGGCTTTTTATTTTTGATAATTCTCTTTCTCTCTTCAGGTGTTTTAAATGAAATATCTTGAACCTTTAGATTTTGCAACTCCCTCTCTCTGCTTTCCACTTGAGAGAGCAATGCCTCATATTTTTCCTTGTAATCTACATATTCAGGTGTTTTATACACAATATTGTCTGAAGTGAAAGTGTAGTCACTACCATATACCTCATTGAACCACCCACAAAGTTTTACCACCAAAGATAGCAAAACCTCTGCCTCTGACAACTCACCTTTCATATTGTGTACAGCTGTATTTCCAGCTTTTCTAATCTTATGGAAAATTCTATCTATATCATCTGGAATTAAGCCATTTTCTTTTAACATTCTAATTCTGTCAACTTGATTTTCAACCTCTGGTAACTCCTCAACTTTTACCATTAGTTTTGCTATATACTCCCCCAACTGCCTAATTTTAATAATTGCTGTGTTGGGATCTTTGTGCAGTGTGTATTCTGCCATCTCCCCAATTTGAGCTAAAGCACTCCAATCTTTTTTTAGAAAATAAAAATTAGTTGCCATGTAAATCACCCCAAAATACAAATATCTTATATTTTTTAGATTATAGTTTTATTTATTGTTCACTTGCTTTTCAAAATTATCACTCTTTTTTTCAATGATGATTTTATTATCTTCAAATTTAACAATAACTTCTCTTTCCTCTTTAGTAATGCCCATTTGTGCAATCCAAGTTTTAGGAAGACTTATTCTAGTTGTATAAGTTCCCTTCCCATCACTATTAAACATTATTTTTAGTTCCCTCATAGTGTCTCTTTCTTTCATTGTTACACTCCTGTTGACTTTATACAAATTAACTGTTATAATTATTATAGCAATACACTAAGTCTACTTGACGTAGAAAGATAAGGAGATATGGCGTTATCTCCTTATTTTAATAATAAGAATTTTATAAATCTTCCATAGATATTATCTTCTAATGGGAGATTTTTTTTATATCTAAAATAGTTTCTTAATAGTGGACTTATAACTAATGGAATTAAAAATATTATTGCAATTATTATAACTACTTTCATCTATTTAATCCTCCAACTTTTTTATTTTCAAGGCTGGAGGAGATGGCGTTCTCCTCCAAGTGTGTTACTTTTTCTTACCTTTTTTATTTTGGCTTTTCTTTTCGTCGAAATATTTAAGCCATTCTCTAATTTCTTTAGAGATTAAAGGCAAGACAGCAATTAGTGCAACTAAGATGCTCAGCAATACACTCACCTCCTTGACAATATCATTATATAACGAACACCGTAAAAAAGCAATGTAATTTCAGTTTTTAAGCTTTGATTCAACTAAAAAAACCAGTCTACCTATTAAGTAAACTGGTTTTTTATTTTAGCTATCTGATTTTACACAAGCTTAATTTCTAATTTTTTCCCTAATGCCTTTGCCAATCTCTTTAAAAAATCTAAAGAGGGATTTGCATTTCCATTTTCAAGCCTAGAAATATTAGCTTGTTTTGTTCCCATTCTATCAGCTAACTCCCTTTGAGAGATATTTTGCTCCATTCTCTCTCCTATAACTTGTTTCATTAATTCTAACTCAGGTTGGAAATCTTCCCACTCTTTTTTAAATTCAGGATCTTTTAATTGCTCGTTTAGATATTCTTTAAAAGTCATATTAATTCCTCCTCTCAAAATCAGCTTTATATTTCAATGCTTTCTCTATTTCGCTAGTTGGTGTTTTCTGTGTTTTTTTTATAAAACCATTAGTTAAAATAGCTCTATCTTCTACATAAAAGAAATAGAATATTCTTGTAATATCTGAAGAAAATTTTATTCTAAGTTCAAATATTCCATCTTTTATTTTTTATAATATCATAGTTATAGTTTTTATGCTATATTTTTTCTTTGATATAAAATTATATTATTTTTTGACAAAAATATACCATTGGTGCTATAATCAAATAAATGGAGGCAACCATCTAAAATAAGGTTTAAAATGAAAAGCACGATTAATTTCGTGCTTTTTTATAACTATTCTATTTAAACTTTCCATTAAAACTCTATTTTATCAATTTTATTCTCTATAATTTGACTTTTTGAGATATTATTGATATAATTAAGATACCAACCCGTATAGGGAACTAATAAATAAATATGATAAAAAAAACGCTATGAGATAGGCTTTCACTTCGGTGGAAGCTTATTTCATGTCTAGTTAAGGAGTGGCGTCCTTAATAGGCAGTTGATCATATTTTATTTATTAGGAGGTAGAGAAATGGCTGTAACCATTCATCAGCTAACAATTTATCTTGACGGAGGAGCTGTTCTTTTAATTGGAATACTTCTTCTTATTTTTATTTTATTAGCAAGGAGATACTGATAGTCAACTCTGACCTCACACCCTACGGGGTTTTTTATTTAAATTTCTTTGACAAATAGTTTCTGTCGGTGCTATGCTATAAATATAAAAACTTCTAAAAGTATAATAAGCTAACCATCTAAAATAAGGTTTAAAATGAAAAGCACGATTAATTTTGTGCTTTTTAATTTAAAAAATATATATAATATTTAATTTATATGGTATAATATAAAAAAGAAATTTTTTAGAAAGGAGTTGAAAAATATGGCAACATCATCATTTACAAGAAAAATAGTGATAACAGGTAAAGAAGCAGTAGATATGATAATAGATGGTTTAGTATCAGATACTCCTGAAAAAGATTTAGAAGAAGTTCAAAGAAGAAAAGAGGTATTTGAAAAAAATAGAAAAAGGGGGAGAGAGCTATTAGTACAATTTGCCTCTCATTACAAGAAATAATAGATTTTCTTCCACAAGATGTAGTAGAAAACTTTATAAATAGTTTTTCTTGCAGTAAAGATATAGATATTGAATTTTTTTTAAAGAATAAAGCTCTCCTATTTCAAAAGAAAAATAAAGTAAGAAATTATTTTATTTTAGATGAAGAAAAATTTGCCAATGGAGAATTTGATATTTTAGCATTTTTTGCATTATCTACCAAAGTTTTATATTTACCTGAAGAGTTATCTAAAAGTCAAAGAAAAAAAATAGATGGCTTATATAATGGAGTTTCAGAGGTTTCAACTTTTCTGATTGGACAAATTGGGAAAAATGATAAAAATAAGGATAAAATTTCAGGAAAAGATATTTTAGAATATGCTTGCAACTATATAGAAGAGGCTAGTGAAATTATAGCAGGACGGGTTATTTTAGTAGAAGTGAAAGATAATCCTAAATTAATTAGTTTTTATATGAAAAATAATTTTCAACTGTTAAAAAATACTGCAGAAAATGAAGAAAAATTATTACAAATGATAAGAATTATATAAGTTTATAAAGAGTTTAGAGGATAGTTCCAATAAACTCTTTATTTTTTATAAAAGTTAATTATTTCTTTGACAAATGGTTTCTGTCGATGCTATAATATAAATATGGAATATTAATTCCAAAACCTATTTTTTCAAAAAATAACAGGTTAAAATTTAATAGCTCCTTATAAATGCTAGAACAAATGCTCGTTAAATTACAATTTTCAAGAAAAAGTTGTACGAGTAAAAGGGAAGAAAAAAGAAATAGTACTAATTACTGAAACAAGTGATTAAAAAATGCTCCTTAAATTTTAAAATTAAAGATACCTTTAATTCTGATAAATTCAAAAAACAAGGGTATAAGGAGCCGACCATCTAAAACAAGGTTTAAAACTACTGTGTATTTAAACAAACTTATTATTTGCTGTTTAAGTGGAGTATAAGGAGCTAACCATCTAAAATAAGGTTTAAAACTAAAAAAACCAGTCTACCTATTAAGTAAACTGGTTTTTTATTTTATTTAATATATTTTATCTGTATCTACTAAATTGAGGACAACTGCTACTCGGCATACGTGCTCCATAGATTTCACATCTTTTTCCATTATAGTATCAACAATCTTTACATTTACCTGCCATTTTCCCTCCTTATGCAAGATGTCTTTTTACAGTGTTGTATTCAATATCAAAATAACTATTTATAGACTCATATACAGCCTCAATTATATCATCATCTATATAGTTATTCAATTTTAAAATCAATGTTGCTATTGCTGCTAAATCATCACTATATCCAACTACTGGAACAACATCAGGAATAGCATCAATAGGAAATATTAAATATCCCAAAGCAGCTACAATAAGAGCTTTATTCCCTAAACCTATATTATCACTTTTCATAAGATGATATAGAGCCAAAATTTGACACAATGATTTTACTCCAACTTTTTTAAAAATAGATGCTATTGTAGACCAAAACTCACTATCAGAATAATGTTTTTCATAAGACATAAAAATTCCTCCATTTTTTTATTAAGTGTTAGTTAAAAATTGCCAATTAATCTAAAATCTCATCAATTAAACTTGTAAGACTTATTATAGGTAAAATTAATTTTGAAAGCATATTTTCTCCTCCTCTCTTTCCCTTGGTAAATCCATTTTAACAAAGAAATTTACTAATTTTTTTAGAAATTTTACTTTTTTTATTCTCCCTTTTCCTTTACAAATTTAGTTTATCAGAACTCAATTACATTATTTTTTTGAAAATTACCTTTTTAAAAGCAGATTATTTTTGACATTTTTATTTTAAATATGGTATAATATTAACTAAGTTAAGTGAGAGATGATAAGGAAAAAGGCTAAATTACATTAAAAAAATAGCGATAGTTAGAAATTATAATAATTATAATCTCTGTTATATAACAAAAATGAAGAAAAAATGTTTCTGAAATAGGGAAAAAATATAAAAGTGTTCTCAATTTACAAACCTATACCTACATTATTCACATTGCACCAAGTGGCAGTAATTGAGGGATTCAGCAATTTACCTATTAGGAGACATTACCATTTAAAATAAGGTTTAAAACTCAAATATTTTCTTATCATGATCTGGAACATGTTCGTCATTTATTAGGAGACATTACCATTTAAAATAAGGTTTAAAACTGATTTTAAGGTTTAAAACTGCTTTGCAATTCTGTCTACTTCTGCAACTGTGATTATTAGGAGACATTACCATTTAAAATAAGGTTTAAAATTAAAAAAGCACGATTAATTTCGTGCTTTTTTGTGTTATAACTATTTTATTTTAAATCCAATATCCAACCTCAATAAAAAAAGCTACTATAAACCAATATAATTATTGATCTATAATAGCTTAATCTACCTCACTTTTATCAACACAACCTCTGATTGAGTTCCCACCCTAATAGGTGGACCCCATGTTCCATAACCTGAAGATACAACTACATTTGTATCTTGAAACTTTCTATAACCATAATCCAACTTAAAAATTCTCTTAGTAAATAGACCACCTGGGAAAAACTGCCCCTTATGAGTATGCCCAGACACTTGCAAAAACACCTTGTTTTCAACTATTTCATCAATAGAATCTGGAGTGTGTTCCATATACAATACAGGTTTCTCCCTACTCTCCTTTAAAATCTCCCTCAATGGTTGCTTAGAGAAATTATCACGAGATGCCACATAGAAACTATCATCTATTAAAACTTTACTATCCCTTAAAACTGTTACATTTTCATAGCTATTTAACCTATTGGTAAACTCTTTAACTCCCCCACCATAGATATCATGGTTTCCAATATTGATAAAAACCCCATATTTACTTTTAATATTTTTAAAATTTTCAAGCATATTTTCTTCAATTACAGGCTTTAAGTGCATATCAATAGTGTCTCCAGCTACCAAAACAATATCAGGTTTCAAACTATTTACTATCTCAACTAATTTCACCATTGAGCTATTTCCATTGATATACCCCAGATGTATATCTGAAATCAAGACAATATTTAAAGGCTCTTTAAATCTCCCCTCTCCATTGATTTCATACTCCTCTACAACTGTACTCCACTTAAAATATGTCCCAACAATTAAGAGAGTTGCAACAGTAGGGATAACAAATTTATATAGGTTTATATCCACTCTATTTTTTAAAATAAGATTTCCACCAAAGGCAACTATATAGAGAAGTCCACTATATATAATAGTTGCCATAAAGTAATAGACTATATAGGATAAAATTTGATTAACTCCATATGAGAAGTTTGCAGAAAAATATCTGCTACGTATCACATAAAGATACATAAGAGAGCTTATACCTATTAAAATCAAGGTAAAAACTATTTTAAAATTTGTTGGGATAATGTGCTTTACTGTCATATATATAGTAAAACAGTTCCCAAGAAAAAAGGTTAATAATAGCATAAAAAAATAATTCATAATCTACTCCATTTTTTATTATTTAAACTATAATTTATCTAGCTAAGCTCAGTTATCTAGCACATCCCTATGTTTTGACAAAGTGCCTTTGTTATTTAACGATTATTAATCAAGTTTAGTTATCAAAACTTATATTTTAAATATCAGCTAAATTCCATGTCAAAGAATAAAGAGAAAGTAACACTCATCTGACTAAAATTCCGAAACTCGACTTCGTCTCAAACACGTCGGAATTTTTAGCGTCAGATTTCGTAACTCTCTCTAATATTCTTCTCCAAATTCCATTTTAGCTGATATTTGGGAAAGAAAAAATATATTATAGTTTTCTTATATAATTATATATAAAATATAATACCATTTAGAGTAGACTCTAAGTCAAGAATTTTTTTATTATAAAATAAAAATTGCACCCTCCATCTTAGCTGTCTAAGATTTTAGGTGCAATAAATTCTATTAAACCTTATTAAAGTTTTTTAATTCTGCTAACTCCTCTTCTATACTCTCAATATTTGCCTTCTCATCATTGATAGCCATAGCCATAAGAGTTCCCTCAACTATTGGAGCATCAGCAATTTTCACCTTTGCTCTATCATAGCTCTCATCAAGAAATTCCATAGCCATTTCACTATTTAAGATAGAACTTCCAATGTCACAGAATATTAAAACTCCCTCATTAGTATAAGCTTTCTCAATAGCATCTTTTATTCTCATAGGATCTGAACCTAGGTTACCACCCTCAGTTCCACTACCATTGATCACAGGGAAATCATATTTTTTCATCTCATTACATAGCTCAATAACTTCGTGAGCTAACTTTTCACTATGTGAAACGACTACTATTCCTACCATTTTTTCACCTCTATTTATTTAACTCTTCACAGATAGTTTTGATTATTAAGTATGAAGAAACAGATCCAGGGTCAAGATGCCCTATACTTCTTTCACCTAAATAGCTTGCTCTACCTTTAGTGGCAATAATATCCTTTGTAGAGTTCATTCCAATTTCCCCTTGAGCTAAAGCATCTTTAAAAGCCTCTTTAATATCCTTTCCACCTTCAACAGCAGATTTTAAAGCCTCATAAGCAGGGATTTGTGTATCTAGCATTGTCTTTTCTCCCTTAACTGCCTTACCTCTCATTTGAATACCTTTTATCATCTCATCCCAAATAGCCACTACATCATTTGCATCTATCTCATCCTTTTTCTTTAGATAAGCAGTTGCTTTCATAAGAGCAGTTGCATATAATGCCCCTGATGCTCCTCCAACATTTGACATAAGTAGCATAGTCATCTTATTGAAGATGTCAGCAGGTTTCATATCAGCCATTTTTGGTAGTTCAGCCTCAATCTTTTCAAAACCTCTAGCTAGGTTTACTCCGTGATCTCCATCTCCAATCTCTCTATCAAGATCAGTTAAGTAATCTTTGTTTTCAATAATTGTATCACTTACTTTTTTAATTATTTCTAGTAATTCCATCTGTTTTCCTCCTAAAATCTTTTGAAAGCTGGAGTATCAGCTTTAGCTTTTAACATCTCTTTCATTTCATCATCTAGTTTAACAAGAGTGATTGAGAATCCTCCCATATCTAGTGAAGTCATATAGTTTCCAACTACTGTATCAAATACTTTTATATTTTTTGATGCAAGAACATCAGCAACTCTATTGTTGATTATAAATAACTCAATCAATGTAGTTTCTCCAAGTCCATTTACTAAAACAGCAACTTCATCATTTTCAGCTAGATTTGATTCAGCTAAAAGTTTATCTAATAAGTAATCTACATGAGCATCAGCATTTTGCATCTTTTCTCTATGAGTTCCAGGCTCTCCGTGAATACCTAATCCAATTTCAACTTCATCTTCAGGTAGTTCAAAACTCATTTTTCCAGTTGTAGGAACATAGCAAGGTTTTAGTGACATTCCCATAGTTTTAGTTCTGCTTATAACTTTGTTTCCAAACTCCTCAAGTTTTTCAAGTGAATATCCTTTTTCAGCAGCAGCACCAACCATTTTATGTACAAGAACAGTTCCTGCAATTCCTCTTCTTCCTACTGTATAAGTACTGTTTTCAACAGCAATATCATCATTAACTATTATCTTTCTAACTTCTATTCCTTCCATTCCAGCCATTTCAGCAGCCATTTCAAAGTTCATTACGTCACCACTATAATTTTTAATGATTAGTAATACTCCAGCTCCACTGTCAACAGCTTTAATAGCCTCATAAACTTTATCAGCACTTGGTGATGTGAAAACCTCTCCAGCAACTGCAGCATCAAGCATTCCACAACCTACAAATCCAGCATGAGAAGGTTCATGTCCACTTCCTCCACCACTGATAAGAGCAACTTTCCCATCTTTCTTTTCTTTTCTAGCAATAACTGGTAAATCTTCTACTTGTCTCAATGAGTTAGGATAAGCTTTCAGCATTCCACTAACCATTTCATTTACAATGTTCTCAGGATTGTTAATCATTTTTTTCATAAAGTTTACCTCCGTGTATTTGTTATAAAAAAAGCTTAAAATAATCCCCCTGCATCTCTACAAGAAAATTATTTTAAGCCTCTCCATTCCACCTAGCTTTATTCAATTCTATAATAGAATTTTAATCTATTTTAGCCCCTTTGTCAATAGGACTAAAACAACTGAAAGAACATTTTTAAGATAGTTAGAACAGTTACAATTAAAAATATTGGTTTTATAAATTTGTTTCCCTTTAATATAGCACAGTGAGAACCACATTGAGCCCCTAAAAACATCACTATTGAAATAGGGATACCATAGTTTAAAAGAATCTTTCCATTTGCTAAAAACACTAAAAAACCTGTAATATTCCCAGCTAGATTCAATATTCTAGCATTTCCATTTCCATTGATAAAATCATATTTGAAAATTTTAATCAAGAAGAAAGCTAAAAAAGATCCTGTCCCTGGTCCTAAGAAACCGTTGTAAAACCCTATTACCAGTGCCATAATAGCCCCTTCAATTAGATTTTTCTTAGTCAATCCCTCAAACTCATTCTCCTGCCCAATCTTCTTATTAAATAGAGTGTACAGAAACACCAACACAAGAGCAATAAAAACAATGTAGCTTATAGATTCAGCCTTTGTACGAATAACAGCTTTTACCCCTATAAATGCCCCTGTAAAAGAGAAAGGCAAAAGATATTTCATAAGTGTCCAGTTTACCTTACCAGAACGAGCATAGTTTATACTACTTCCTATACTTGAGAAAAGCCCTGACATCTTGTTAGTTCCCAATGCCAGATGTGGTGGTAACCCAGATGCCATATATGCAGGAAGAGTAATCAACCCTCCTCCACCTGCAATAGAGTCTATAAATGAACCTAAAAAGCATAAAACTGCTAAAACTAAAAATTTTATTGTAAATAACTCCTCAAACATACGCCCCCCTAAAAATCCTATAAGTTCATGATACTTCTATGAACTAACTCACCATTGTTTTTTATTTTTAATATCTCTGCAAGAATTTCAATAGCTATCTCTTCAGGTGTTCCATCAGATATTTTTAAACCTATTGGAGCATAGATATTATCATTCCACTCTCCCAAATTCTCCTTTAAAGTAGTTATCTTTCTTCTACTTCCAATGATACCTATATATTTTGCCCCTCTATCTTTTACAAGATTCAGCACTTTTTCATCTAAAAGATGCCCTCTAGTAGCAATTACAATATATGTTTCCCCTGTGATAATCTCATTTTTTAAAATATCTTCAAAATCTCCTAAAGTCAATTCTGGACAATCTCTTTTTAACTCCTCTCTATCATCTATAATCTTTGTATTAAAACTTAGATTTTTACTGATATTGAATAGCTTTTGCCCTATGTGTCCAGCTCCACAAATCAAAAGTTTTGGACTTGGTGAGAATATCTTAACAACTCCCTTCATATTTCCTCCACAATTCATTCTTAACTCATCATCAGTTGTAAGGTTGTATGAAAACTCTCTACAAACCTCATCTGTATCCAACATCTCTCTAGTTGAATTTATCAGCTTATACTCAATATTTCCCCCACCAATAGTTCCAACTATTGAGTCTCTGAAAATTCCCATAATAGTTCCTGCTTTACGAGGTGTTGAGCCACTTGTTTCAGTTACAGTTACAAGTCCTGCCTTCTCCCCTCTATTCACCTTTTCGAATATCTCTTTTAAGATTTTCTCTTCCATATATTTATAGCTCCTTTAATACTATTTAAGTTGATTGTATATAGTTTCATTTATTAAAAATTTTAATTTTCAAAAACTTATATTTTTAATATCAACTAGCCTTCATACTAAAGAATTAAGAATTCCTATTGCTCATTTCGTATGGGTATCGCAGGAGTTCCACTCCTGCATCTCAAAAATAGTAGTCACTAAAGTTCCTCTATTTTTGGAACTCGACTTCGTCTCAAACACGTTGCATTTTCTTAACTCCATTTCGCTGAGGAATTCTAAAAAATTAATGTAATACAGGACTTCGCCTGTATCTCAAAAGTAATAGTCGTTTGCACTCCTTTACTTTTGGAAATTACGGCTTTAGTTGATATTGGGATATTATTTTTCCTTTTAAATATTTTTTATATGATAGATGTAGAAGTAGTTACTATTCCTTTTTTCTTCTTTAGATATAGTATGCTTTCCAATACTGCTCCACCAATATTTCTTGCCTTATCTGAAATAGTGAAACAATTGTCTTTTTCACTAATTCTAGGATCAATATCAGCTATTTTTAAACCTTTTTTCACCTTATATCCATCTCTAATAATTCCACGTAACACCCCAGAGATTGAGGCATAGATCTCATTGTCACCAACTACTGCTATAACATCCCCCTTCTCTACTACATTTCCAATCTTCTCAATATTTGTAATAACTCCAGAGTAGTCACTATAAATTACACGTTCTATTCCAACTCCTGCAATAATCCCAGGAACCCCTGTATTTTCACTAGCTCTTCCCTCTTCAATAATTCTACCAAGGTTGTGTCCTCTCATTGTTTCAATTACAATATCCACATCTTCAGGAGCAGAGAACCCAGGACCTAGAGCAATAGTTATTGGTGCCATACTTCTTTTTGTACCAAAGTTTTGTTTAGCCAAGATACCATCTACTACTGCCAAAGGTTTCAGCCTCTCAATCACTTTACCCCTTGAATCGATCATTACAGGAAGAACATCACTATCCCAGCACTCTTGAATCTCCTCATCATCAGTAACTAGCCTAGCTTTTATCCCCTCTATTTCAATCTCTTTCTCATATACTGCCTCACAAAAAGCAACCTTTCTTCTAATAGCTGAGGGAGTTTCAGTTTCCAATACTAGAACTTTAAAACCACTGCGATATAGCTTTTGTATAGCTCCACTGGCTATATCTCCTCCCCCTCTAACTATAACAATATCATCTGCATTTCTCATAATCTGCCTCTCTTTATAATTTAATCCTACTTAAAGGATAGTTTAGTTTTTACTTATTGTCAACTAAAAATAAAATAAAGATTATAAAGGTACAATTTTATTATAAAATTTTTTTTAAGGTATGGTATAATATATTAAATAGGAAGAAAAAGGGGGAAAATATGAAAAAATTAATTCCTGATGGAATAAGTGATTTTAAAACTTTAATAGAGAACAATTATTATTATGTAGATAAAACTCCTTTTATAAGTGAAGTAGGAAAGAATGTAGGAAAGACACTTCTATTTACTCGTCCAAGAAGATTTGGAAAAACTCTTAATATGTCAATGTTAAAATATTTTTTTGATGTAAAAGATGCTGAAGAAAATAGAAAGTTATTTAAAGGTTTAGCAATAGAAAATTCACCATATTTTAAAGAACAGGGAAAATATCCTGTAATTTTTATATCAATGAAAGATATAAAAGAAATGAGCTTTGATAGAGCTATTACTGAAGTAAAAAACTTATTAAGTTCTTTGTATAATCAATTTGAATTTATTAGAGAAAAGTTAAATGAAAATGAATTGATAGAATTTAACAATATTTGGTTAGAAAAAAATGATAATAATTTAAGAAAAGCTCTGTTAAATTTAGCTATTTTCTTACAAAAATATTATCAAAAGAAAGTTATAGTTTTAATAGATGAATATGATACTCCTTTGGTATCTGCTTATAGATATGGTTATTATAAAGAAGCTAAAAACTTTTTTAGTGGATTATATGGTTCTGTATTAAAAGATAATACAGTTCTTCAGATTGGAGTGATTACAGGAATAATAAGGGTTGTAAGAGCTGGTATATTTTCTGATTTGAATAACTTAAAAGAGCGTAGTATTTTAAATAAAGAGTATGATGAGTATTTTGGTTTTTTAGAGGAAGAGGTAAGAGATGCTTTAAAATATTATGAGATAGATTCTAAATTAGATGAAGTTCACTCTTGGTATAATGGATATAGATTTGGAGATACAAAAGTATATAACCCTTGGAGTATTTTAAATTTTTTATCTGAAAGGGAATTTAAAAGTTATTGGATAGATACATCAGAAAATTATCTTATAAAAGATATACTTAAAGGAGCAAATAAAAAAACTTTTGAAAAGTTGAATAGTTTATTATTTGAAAAAGAAGTAAAAGAAGAGATTACAGGAAAATCTACACTTCAAGAAGTACTAGAAGCACATGATTTATGGGAGTTGTTACTATTTTCAGGATATTTAACTATTGATAGGAAAATAGACAAGAATCTTTATATTATAAAAATACCAAATAATGAAGTTAAGGAGTTTTTTAGAGATAGTTTTATAGAGATCTCTTTTGGAACTAATCTGACTTTTAAAAATTTAATCGAGAACTTATTAAATAATGAAATAAAAGAATTTGAACAAGATTTACAAGAGATACTTTTAAAATATATGAGTTTTTATGATATTTCAAATATAGAAAAAGTATACCATAGTTTTATCTTAGGACTTATGATTCATCTTGAAGGAAGATATCATATAAATTCTAATGGAGAAAGTGGACTTGGAAGATATGATATAGAGATTGAGCCATTAAATAAAAATATGAGAGGATTTATTTTAGAATTTAAAGTTGCTGATAGTGAAGAAAATCTTGAGAAAAAGGCAGAGGAAGCTTTAGAGCAGATAAAAGATAAGAAATACTATATATCTCTACAAGATAGAGGAGTAAAAGAGATCACTTTTGTGGGTATGGCATTTTACAAAAAGCTTGTTAAAATTAAAAGCTTTTAGTTAAATTTTGATTTGTTTAACTTTTTTATAAAATTTGTCTTTTATAACCTTTATATTATTGTTATTTTATAAGTTTGTCTTTTATAAGTTGCAAAACTTTTTGCATTATATATTTCTATGGATAATTTAGGAGAGTTTCATACTCTCCTTATTTAATGTTCACTATCCATTTTTTTGTTATTAATAATAAAAATTATACCAAAAAAGATAAAAAAAAGATCATATTTTCCTGTTAAATAGAAAAATTCTTGACAGAAATCATATAATATAATAACATATTACTAAAAAAGTCCTAAAACAGAACCTTTTTGATTGAAAGTGATCAAATTGTTTTGTAGAAAAATGAAAAATAAGTTTTAAAATAAATACATACTTCAATAAGAATTAAGGAGGGAAAGAAAATAATGAAATTTAGCTATTACCCTGGTTGTACTTTAAAGACAAAGGCACAAGAGCTTGAAAAATATGGATTAGATTCAGCTAAAGCTTTAGGTGTAGAACTAGAAGAACAAAAAGAGTGGCAATGTTGTGGAGCTGTATATCCTCTAGGTTCTGATGAGATAGCCTCAAGACTTTCATCAGTTAGAAGTTTAGCTTCAGCACATTCAAAGGGAGAAAAATTAGTAACAATTTGTTCTGCTTGTCACCACGTTTTAAAAAGAACTAATGAAGATCTAAAAAAAGATGAAAATTTTAGAAGAAAAGCAAACAACTACTTAGAACTTGAAAATCAATATAATGGAGAGGGCTCTGTAATTCATTATCTTGAAATGTTAAGAGATGAAATCGGTTTTGATGCTATAAAAGAAAAGGTAACAAATCCTTTAAATCGTAAAATTGGAGCATATTATGGTTGTATGCTTTTAAAACCTAAAAAAGATATGCAAATGGATGATCCTGAAAACCCTACTATTATAGAGGATTTTATAAAAGTTCTTGGAGGGACTCCAGTAGTTTATCCATATAGAACAGAGTGTTGTGGAGCATATCTTGCAGTAAATAATAAAGAACTTACTGATAGAATGAGTGAAAAGATTACAAAATCAGCTATGGAAAATGGAGCAGAGGAGATAGTAACAGCTTGTCCTCTATGTAAATACAATCTTGAGCTTAGAGAGGAGATGTCAGTAAAATATTTTACTGAACTTCTAGCAGAGGCTTTAGGGGTAAAATAAACTGTTGGTTAGTTTGAGGAGGAGAAATTGGAAAGGGAAAAAAAGATTTTCAATAAAGATAAAAAAGATATAGCTCTAATAGAGGAGATCAGCAAAGAGAAGATCGTAGATTGTATGCAATGTGGAAAATGTAGTGCTGGTTGTCCTGCTACTGATGGAATGGATATACTTCCACATCAAATTATTAGATATCTTCAAATGGGAGATTTAGAAAGTGTAAAAAATAGTAAAACTATTTGGGCATGTGCATCTTGCTTTACTTGTGCATCACGTTGTCCTAGAAATGTTGATCTATGCAAATTGATGGAAGCAGTTAGATTGACAATAGTAAGAAGAAAAGATGAAAATAGATTAAAACCTGAAGATATACCTAGTTTAATGGCAGATAAGAAGATGCCACAACAAGCATTTATGAGTGCATTTCGTAAATATAGTAAATAGCTATTTTTGTAAGGAGGAAAGAGATTGCAAAGAGTTGGAGTTTTTGTATGCTGGTGTGGAAATAATATAGCAGGAACTGTTGATGTAGAAAAAGTTTCAGAAGCTGCTAAGGACATACCAGGAGTAGTATATTCAATAAATTATCAATATATGTGCTCTGAGATTGGGCAAACAATGTTAAAAGATGCAATAAAGGAGCATAACTTAACTAGAGTGGTAGTTGCTTCATGTTCACCAAGAATGCACGAAACAACATTCCGTAATGCTGCTGAAAAAGCAGGATTAAATCCATATCTTGTTGAGATTGCAAATATTAGAGAACACTGTTCATGGGTTCATAAAGATAAAGTAGAGGGAACAGCAAAGGCTATTTCATTGGTAAAAGCTGCTGTTGCAAAGGCACTTTTAAATGCCCCATTAGTTGCAGGAGAGAGCCAAGTTGAAAAGAGAGCTCTTGTAATAGGTGGAGGAATTGCAGGTATTCAAACTGCCCTTGATATAGCAGATGCAGGATACAAAGTTGACATAGTTGAGAAACAACCAAGTATAGGTGGAAAGATGGCTCAATTGGACAAAACTTTCCCTACACTAGATTGTTCAGCTTGTATCTTAACACCAAAGATGGTTGATGCTTCAATGCACCCTAATATCACACTACATACATATAGCGAAATAGAAGCTGTAAATGGATATGTAGGAAACTTTACTGTTTCAATTAAGAAAAAAGCTAGATATGTAGATATGGACAAATGTACAGGTTGTGGAATCTGTGTTGAAAAATGTCCATCAAGAAAAGCTGGAAATGAATTTGAAGAAAATCTTACAAATAGAGGAGCAATATATAAAGCATTTGCTCAAGCAGTACCTAATGTACCTGTAATTGATACAACTCAATGTATTAAGATGAAAACAGGTAAATGTGGAATCTGTGAAAAACTTTGTATGGCAAAGGCAATAGATTTCAATCAAAAAGATGAGATTATAGAACAAAAATATGGAGCAATAGTAGTTGCTACTGGTTATGATCTAATAGATCTTTCTAAATTTGGAGAGTACAACTATGATCATCCAAATGTAATTACTTCACTAGAGTTTGAAAGACTTACAAATGCTGCTGGACCTACTCACGGAAAACTTTTAAAACTTTCTGATCATACAAAACCTAAGAAAGTTGTATTTGTTCAATGTGTTGGTTCAAGAGATACAAGCGATAGAGGAAAACCTTATTGTTCAAAAATCTGTTGTATGTACACAGCTAAACATGCAATGCTATTGAGAGATAAATATCCAGATGTAGAAGCATATGTATTCTATATAGATGTAAGAACTCCAGGGAAAAACTTCGATGAGTTCCAAAGAAGAGCTGTTGAAGAGTATGGAGTGCAATATATAAAAGGTATGGTTGGTAAGGTATTCCCTCAAGGGGATAAACTTATGGTAAATGGTGTAGATGCTCTTACAGGGCAAACTGTTGTAATTGATGCTGATATGGTAGTTCTTGCAGCTGCTACAAGAGCTAAAGATGATGCAGTGGCATTAAAGAGAAAACTTAATATCAGTACAGATACAAACAACTTCTTTACAGAGGCTCACCCTAAATTAAAACCAGTTGAAACAGCTTCAGCAGGAATCTACTTAGCAGGAGCTTGTCAAGGACCTAAAGATATACCTGAAACAGTTGCTCAAGCAAGTGCAGCAGCAGCAAAAGCTATTATTCTTTTAAGCAAAGATAAACTTGTAACTAACCCTTGTGTATCAGCAGTTAATACTGATCTATGTAGTGGTTGTGGACAATGTGCTGAGATGTGTCCTTATGATGCTATCACATTAAAAATGACAGATTTAAGAGAGCATGGACAAGTTGTAAGAAAACTTGTGGCAACAGTAAATGAGGCTCTTTGTCAAGGTTGTGGAGGATGTACAGTTTCATGTCGTCCAGGAGCTATTGACCTTAAAGGATTCTCAAATAAACAAATTATGGCGGAGGTAGATGCAATATGTCGTCTATAGAAAAAGTTGAAAAAGAAGAATTTAAACCTCTAATAGTTGCATTTTGCTGTAACTGGTGTAGTTATGCAGGAGCTGACCTTGCAGGAACTAGCAGATTAAACTACCCTGCAAATGTTAAGATTATAAGAGTTCCTTGCTCATGTAGAGTAAATACTAACTTTATAATAAGAGCTTTCCAAAAGGGAGCAGATGGAGTGGTAATAGCAGGTTGTCACCCAGGAGATTGTCACTACTCAACAGGAAACTACTATACAAGACGTCGTTTCTCAATATTCATCAATCTTCTTGAGTATTTAGGAATTGAAAAGGAACGTTTCAAAATAGATTGGATATCAGCAGCTGAAGCAAATAAATTTGCAACAGTTATGAATGAAGTTTTAGAAAATGTTCATAGACTTGGACCAAATAAAAAGTTGAAGGACGGTAGATGGAAATAATGACTGATAAAATTAGAGAGATAGCTAAAGAAGCACTTTTAAGTAATAAAGTTCAGATGGTTATTGGTTGGGAAAAAGGGGATTTTTCTTTTGAGTCTACTCCTGTTTTTATAACTGAAGCAGAAAAAGCAGATTCTCTTGTTTTTGACAAATATTGTGTAAACAATCTAAGTAAATATCTGATAGAACAAACTAGAAAATATGAGAAAGTAGGAATCTTCTTAAAAGGTTGTGACTCTTTAGGATTTAATCAACTTTTAAGAGATAATAGAATAGAGAGAGAAAAAGTATATGTTTGGGGAATCCCTTGTATTGGAATGGTTGATTCTAAAAATCAAAAATATACTAAATGTGAAAATTGTCTTCACCCAAACCCAGTAGTTTATGATGAGCTTATAGGAGAAGAGGTTACTTCTTTAGGAGATCCAGAGGATAGATTTAGAGAGGTAAGAATCCTTGAAAATATGAGTGCTGATGAGAGATATGAGTTTTGGAGTAATGAGTTTTCAAGATGTATAAGATGTAATGCTTGTCGTAATATCTGCCCAGCTTGTAGCTGTGTAAAATGTGTATTTGACAATGATGATGCAAATGTATTAGGAAAAGCAAATACTGAAACTGAAAATGGATTCTTCCACTTAACAAGAGCTTACCACGTTGGTGGAAACTGTGTTGACTGTGGAGAGTGTGCAAGAGTTTGCCCTGCTCATATCAGACTTGATCTATTAAATAGAAAGATAATTAAAGATCTAAATGAAACTTATGGAGAGTGGGAAGCTGGAATGGATTCAACTACACCTTCACCATTGGTATCATACACTTTAGAGGATAAAGATAACTTTGCAGTGAAAAAAGGAGGGAAATAATGAAAAGAATTTTAAAAAGTAGATTGCCTGAATTATGGGAAGCTATAAACAGTAACTTCGATTTATTTCTTCCTATGGACAAAGGAACTTTAGTTAATTTTGGAGCTTATGAAGCTGATAAAAATATAAGATTAGATGTTTTAAAAACTAATTCATCAGTAAAAGAGTTTGTTTTTCCACAAACTGAAACATATTTGAAATTTAAACATAGCAAGAAGAAACTTGAGCTTACTCCAGTAGCTGTTGAGGGTAGAGAATATGTTATTTTTGGAGTAAGAAACTGTGATGCTGCAAGTTTTAAAATAATGGATAACATCTTTTTAAGACAACCAGTAGATACTTACTATAAAGCTCATAGAGATAGAGGAATAATAGTGACTTTTGCTTGTAACAATCCAGAAGAAACTTGTTTCTGTACAGCATTTGGAATAGATCCTTCAGAAGCATCTCCAGCATCAGATGTGGCTACTTGGGAAAAGGGAGATTACCTATATTTAGAAGCTAAAAGTGAAAAGGGAGAGAGATTATTAAACTCTGTTGTTATACTTTTAGAAGATGGAGATATGGCTGAGCTTGAGGAGTTAAAAAACTCTATAAAGGCGAAAGCAGCTAATCTACCTCTAAAAGCTTTAGATCCTAAGAAGATAACAAAGGCTCAACAAGAGATCTTTGATATGGAGGATTTCTGGGGGGATATTAGTAAAAAATGTCTAGCTTGTGGTTCATGTACATTTGTTTGCCCTACTTGCCATTGTTATGATGTAAAAGATTATGATGGTGGAAATAGTGGAGAGAGATACAGATGTTGGGACTCTTGCATGATTTCAGATTTTACACGTATGGCACATGGAAACCCTAGAACATCTCAACTACAAAGAGTTAGACAAAGATTTATGCACAAATTAGTATACTATCCTAAAAATCACGATGGAATATACTCTTGTGTAGGTTGTGGAAGATGTGTAGAAAAATGTCCAGTAGGTTTAAATATAGTTAGAGTAATAAAAAGATTGGGGGAGGAATAAGATGAGTTGTAGTTGTGGTTGTCACGATCATGATAACGATCCTTTAATGCCAAAAGTTGCAGTAATAACTAACATTAGAAAAGATACTCCTGATGTTACAACATTTAGAATAGAGAGTCCAGAAGGGGGAAAACCTTTTGATTTTATGCCAGGTCAATGTGCTATGATCTCAGTTCCACCAATAGGAGAAGCAATATTTTCTATCACTTCATCTCCTACAATAAAAGAGTATATGGAGTGTAGTATCAAAAGATGTGGAATAGTAACTGATTATATTCATCAACTTGAAGAGGGATCAGAAATAGGAATAAGAGGACCTTATGGAAATAACTTCCCAGTTGAAGAGCCTGATGTTTTAAAGGGAAAAGATCTTCTTTTCATAGCTGGAGGAATAGGACTTGCTCCACTTCGTTCAGTTATAAACTATGTAATGGATAATCGTGAAAATTATGGAAAAGTTGATATAGTTTATGGGTCACGTACTCCTGATGATTTAGTTCATCAAAATGATATATTTAATGTATGGCCAAATCAAAAAGATACAAAGGTTCACCTTACAGTAGATAGAGAGTTTGAAGGTTGGACAGGACATGTAGGATTTGTTCCAAACTATGTAAAAGAGTTAGGCTTAGATAATAATAAAGTAGCTCTAGTTTGTGGACCACCTATAATGATCAAATTTGTATTGCAAGGGTTAGAGGAGATTGGATTTAAGAAGGAGCAAGTATTTACAACACTTGAATTAAAAATGAAGTGTGGAGTAGGTAAATGTGGACGTTGCAATATTGGGGATAAGTATGTTTGTAAAGATGGACCAGTATTTAGATGTGACGAAATTCAAGAACTTCCAAATGAATATTAATTAAAGAAATATTAAGGAGAGAGAAATGGCTGAAAAACAAATGGTTGATGTATTTATATTAGGTAAAAAATATTCTGTTCCTTCAACTCTTACAATAATGGATGCGATGGAATATGCTGGTTATCAACTTATAAGAGGTTGTGGATGTAGATCAGGTTTCTGTGGAGCTTGTGCCACTGTATATAGAACAAAGGGAGATACTGAATTAAAAGTTGTACTTGCTTGTCAAAGTCAAGTTGAAGATGGAATGTATCTTACTCAAATTCCTTTCTTCCCGGGGAAAAAAGCTGTATATGATATGGATAAAATTGAGCCAACTGCTGATACAATGGGAGAGATGTATCCTGAACTATATAAATGTATAGGATGTAATGCTTGTACAAAAGGGTGTTCACAAGGATTAAATGTAATGCAATATATAGCATATGCTCAAAGAGGAGAGTTTGAAAAATGTGCTGAAGAGTCTTTTGACTGTGTAGGTTGTGGAATTTGTGCATCAAGATGTCCTGCTGGAATCACTCACTATAATGTAGGGCTTTTAGCTCGTCGTATAACTGGAAAATATGTTGCTCCTAAGAGTGAACATTTAATTGAGAGAGTTCAAGAGATCAAAGATGGAAAGATGGACGCTGAACTTGATGAATTAATGAATAAAAGTGTAGATGAACTTAAAGACTTATATAATCATAGAGATATAGCTAAATAATAAAGGTTATTAATTGGAGGTTTATTGATGTATACACCAGAAATGAGAGAATTGATAAAAAAGGTTGAAGCAACTCGTTCAAAAAGACTTGGGCATGATTTCCCTAGATTATCTCCAGAAGCAAAATTAGAGATTTTAAAGAAAAATCACCCAGACTATATTGAAAGTGGATTTAGAGCTATTAATTTAGGAGTAAACAAGGGGCAAAGAGTTCCTTTAGAACTTGCTGATCTAATAGAAGCAAAAAGTAGATTAGAGATGGATAAAATTGACTTAAATAAAGTTGATTATGATGTAGATGTTCTTATAGTTGGAGCTGGAGGAGCTGGGGCATCTGCTGCAATAGAAGCATACAAAACAGGAGCAAAGGTAATGATAGCTACTAAACTTCGTTTTGGAGATGCTAACACAATGATGGCAGAGGGAGGAATCCAAGCTGCTGACAAACCAGATGATTCACCTGCAAAACACTATCTTGATGTTATGGGTGGAGGACACTTTACAAATGTACCAGAATTAGTAAGAGCACTTGTTCACGATGCTCCAGAAGCTATTAAATGGCTAAATGATTTTGGAGTTATGTTTGATAAAGAGGAAGATGGAACTATGCTTACTAACCATGGTGGAGGAACTTCTAGAAAGAGAATGCACGCTGCTGCTGATTACAGTGGAGCAGAGATAATGCGTGTTCTTAGAGATGAGGTTAGAAACCTTGGTGTAGAAGTAGTAGAATTTTCACCAGTGGTAGAACTTGTAAAAGATACAGATGGAAAAGTTGCTGGAGCTATTTTATTCAACCTTGAAACAGAGGAATACTCAGTGGTAAAAGCTAAAACTGTAATCTTAACAACTGGAGGAGCTGGAAGACTTCACTATCAAGGATTCCCTACTTCAAACCACTATGGAGCTACTGCTGATGGACTTGTATTAGGATATAGAGTGGGAGCAGAACTTGCTTTTGCTGATACTATCCAATACCACCCTACTGGAGTTGCATTCCCATCACAAATATTTGGGGCTCTTGTAACTGAAAAGGTAAGAGGACTTGGAGCTACACCTTTAAATATAGATGGAGAACAATTTGTATATCACCTTGAAACAAGAGATATTGAAGCTTCAGCTATAATTAATGAGTGTAAAGTAAATGGAAAAGGAATCAATACACCTACTGGAGAGGTAGGAGTTTGGCTAGATACTCCATTAATTGATATAATTCATGGAGAGGGAACATTGGAAAAAAGACTTCCTGCAATGTATAGAATGTTTAAAAAGTTTGGAATAGATATGACAAAAGAGCCTATCTTAATCTATCCTACACTTCACTATCAAAATGGTGGACTTTTAATCAACGAGCATGGAGAAACTAAAATAGAAAACCTTTATGTAGCTGGAGAGTGTGCTGGAGGAATCCATGGAAGAAATAGATTGATGGGTAACTCACTACTAGATATAATTGTATTTGGACGTAGAGCTGGTAAGAGTGCAGGAGCTAAGAGTAAATCAATAGAGATTAAAGATCTAACTCTTGATCATGTGGCTAAATACCATGAAGAACTAAAAGCAAATGGGGTAGAAACAGATAGAGTATCACCAATGCTATTACCACGTTATAGACATGGGGCAAAATAATAAGATCAATTATAATTTATCATTCTAATAATTAAAGTAAAAATATATTATTCCTAACATCAAGTTGACGGAATTTGGAAGTGAATATTAGAATCCCTCAGCGAAATGAAGTTAAGAAAATGCAACGTGTTTGAGACGAAGTCGAGTTTTGCATTTTCAACGGAATGAGCCTAGGGATTCTTTATTCAATGACATGGAGACAACTTGATGTTAAAAAATATAAGTTTTGTTAACGTTAAGGATCACAGAAACTTCGTTTCTGCGTCTCAAAAGTAGTAGTCGTTTGCACTCCTCTACTTTTGGAAATTATAGTTTTTAATAAAAATATTTAACATAGGGGGAATTAAATGAATTTTGTTTTAGCTATTTTAGTAATTATAGCTGTTGGATATTTCATAGTAAAGAAGTATCAAGCACAAGGGGTTTTACTTATTGGAGGAGCTATTCTTCTACTTGGGGGAATACTATTAAATGACTCACCTGTTATGGCAAAAAGTGCTACTGGATCACTTTATCTTGATATTTTCTCTCAATTGAGTAAAAACTTTATAAAGACATCTGGAAGCTTAGGATTAGCTATTATGATAGTTTCAGCTTTTGCTAAATATATGGACCATATAGGAGCTAGTACTGCTCTAGTAAAGCTATCTATTAAACCACTTCAAAAATTAAATTCACCATATATAGTTCTTGCACTTTCTTATGTTATAGGGCAAATACTAAATGTATTTATTCCAAGTGCTTCAGGATTAGGGGTACTATTGATGGTTACTGTATATCCAATAGTTGTATCATTAGGAGTATCTTCATTAGCAGCAACAGCAGTAATTGGAACTTCAGCTTGTCTTGATTTAGGACCAGCTTCTGGAAATGCTGTTCTTGCTTCAAAAACTGCTGAAATGGATGCAGCTCTTTATTTTGCTAACTATCAAATTCCAGTAGCAATAGCAACAGTAATAGTAATCACAATTTTACACTATTTTGTAAATAAAAAAATGGATAGTAAATTAGAGGTTGCAGAGAGCAAAGCTGATCTAGAAAGCAAAGAAGAGGATAAACAAGTACCTAAATTCTATGCTTTTCTACCAATTATTCCATTATTAATCATACTTATGTTCAGTCCATTAACTGGAAGCAGCATTAAAATAGGTGTTGTTGAAGCTATGTTTATGAGTATCACTTTAAGTATGATAATTGAAGGTGTTAGAAGAAGAGCATTCAAATCAACTTTAGCTGAGTTAAAAATAATATTTACAGCAATGGGAAGCCAATTTGCAAATGTTATCACACTAATTGTTGCTGGAGAATTCTTTGCACTAGGACTTACTAAAATCGGAGTTATCTCTGCTCTAATAGATTCTACAAAATCAGCAGGGCTAGGGGCTCAACCAATGATTTTAGTTATGACAGCAATAATAGTTGTATCTTCTATTTTAATGGGATCTGGAAATGCTCCATTCTTTGCCTTTGCAGCTCTTGCACCAGCAGTAGCAGCATCTGTTGACTTAAACCCGATAGTTATGCTTATGCCTATGCAACTTTCAGCAGGAATTGCAAGAAGTGTATCACCTATAACAGCAGTAATAGTTGCAGTAGCAGGAATTTCAGGAGTATCTCCATTTGATGTTGTAAAAAGAACAGCTATTCCTATGCTTGGAGGACTTATTACAGTTGTAATTACAAATATGGTATTATTTGGGTAAGATAAAAATATTTAGGGGGCAAAAAATATGGATATGAAAAAATTTTTATCAGATTTAGAAAGACTTGTAAATATTGATTGTGGAAGTAATGTGCCAGAAGGAGTACAAGAGGTTACTGAAATATTTAAAAAAGAGTTAGAAAATGATTGGATAGTTGAAGTATACCCTCAAAATGATGGAAAAAATCCAGTATTAGTTGCTAAAAATAGAGATTCTGAAGATATAGATCTAATGTTTTTAGGACATAACGACACTGTTTTCCCTAGAGGAACTGTACCTGCTTGGTCATATAAGCTAGATGGAAATATAGCTACTGGAGCAGGGGTATATGATATGAAATCTGGTGTACTTTCTATGATAGAAGTTGCTAAAGAGTTTAAAAATGAAGATATAACAATAGCTCTTGTAATGAATACAGATGAGGAGATAAGCTCACTACACTCAAGACCTATAATTGAAAAAATGGGAGCAAAGGCAAAATATGCAATGGTATTTGAACCTGCTCGTAAAAATGGAAATGCAGTTATTGAGAGAAAGGGACTTGTTAAATATAAAGTTGAGTTCTTTGGAAAAGCATCTCATGCTGGAAACTATCCACAAGAGGGAATCAATGCAATAGTTGAAGCTGCTCATTGGGTAGGAGAGATCTCTAAACTTCATAACTGGGATATTAAAAACTCTCTAAATGTTGGACTTATTGAGGGTGGAGCAGGAGTTAATATTGTTCCTGACTATGCTTGTTTTAAATTTGAAGGAAGATCTCACCAAGTTGAATTCTTTGAAACTATAAGAAAGACTATGGAAGAACTTCAAGCTAATCCAAAAGTTGCTGGAATTAAAGTAAAAGTTGAAGAGATCGGTTATAGACCACCATTAGTACTTAATGATAAATCTGCACTTCTTCGTGATCTATTTGATGAAAGTAAAAAAGAGATGGGAATTAAATATGATTGGGAAGTTGCAGGAGGTTGCTCTGATGGAAACTTCTTAGGAGTTTTAGGAGTTGGAGTTGTAGATGCTGTTGGACCAGTTGGGGGAGAGGCTCATAGTAAAAATGAGTATCTAGATGTTTCAACTGTTGAAGAGAGAATCAATCTTGCTAAAAGTGTAGTAAGAAAAATGATAGATAGAAAAATAATTTAACAGAAAAAGCTGAAGAGAGTATTTCTCTTTGGCTTTTTTGCTATTTGTCAAATAGTGTTGATATTGGAAATATAAGTTTTAAAAACTGATCTTTAAAAGGTAATCTAGTATTGTGAAATTAAACTTTAAGCTAGATAATTTTTTTGTAGAATTTGGATAGCTGAGTAAATACCTTAATTTTTAATAACTATTTATAAATTCAATCCTTTTATACAAAAAATATACAATAATATTTAAAATAAACATTTTATGACACTTTAATGACAATTATATATCTTATATTAAATATAATTAAGGTTCGGATTAAATCACTAAAAAACTATGTTTTAATGTAAAAAAAATGTAAATTTATTTTTCTTATTGTCATTTTGTGTATAATATAGTATAGTTTAATAGGATAATAATGAAAAAAAGGTGATTATATTGAAACTTAGAGAACTTTTAGAGAGAAATCCAGTAATACCAGCTATAAAAAACGATACATACCTTGAAGAAGCTAAAAATAGCAGTAGTGAAGTTGTATTTGTTATTATGGCAAACCTTATTAATATTAAAGATATAGTTTCTGAATTAAAAAAAGCAGGTAAAATAGTTTTTGTCCATGTTGATATGATAGAGGGACTTTCTAGCTCTGCATATGGGGTGGAGTATATCATAGAAAATAGTGGACTAGATGGAATGATTACTACAAAACATAGTGTTGTAAGCATTGCAAATAAAAATAATATTCCTGTTATTCAAAGATTTTTTATTTTAGATTCTTTCTCCTTTAAGAATACACTTGTCCATATTCGTGAAAATAAACCAAGTGCTGTGGAAATTCTGCCAGGGATAATGCCAAAAATAATAAGTAGAATAGAAAAAGCAGTTAGTATTCCAATTATAGCAGGAGGGTTAATTGACGAAAAAGAAGATGTTATCAATGCTCTAAAGGCTGGAGCTGTGGGTATATCTACAACTGACAAGAAACTTTGGGAAAGTTAGTATCAAAATAGTACTTTTTGAAAAAAATGGTTGACAAAGAACGGAAAAAGGAGTACTATTATATTAACTTAATAAGGCTTGGAGACGAGAGAAGCTTAGAAAAAATCTTTTATGAAATAGGAAAAGATTATTTTTAAGCTTTTTTTATTTGCAAGTGAAACTATATAACCAGAAATTTTCAAAAGTATAAGGAGGATTTATTATGGCACCAAGTTCAATGTATTTAGCAGAATTTATAGGAACAGCACTTCTATTATTACTAGGAAATGGAATCAATATGACTCTTAGCTTAAACAAAAGTTTTGGTAAAGGTGGAGGTTGGATCTGTACTTGTTTAGGATGGGGTATGGCAGTAACAATGTCAGCATATCTTACTGGTTGGGTAAGTGGAGCTCATCTTAATCCAGCACTTTCAATAGCACTTGCTATGACAGGAAGATTAGATCCAGCATTATTACCAGGATATATAATTGCACAGATTCTTGGAGGAATAGTTGGAGCAACATTAGCATATTTAACTTATAAAAATCTAATGGATGAAGAGCCAGATGCAGGAACTAAATTAGGAGTATTTGCAACTGGACCAGCTATTGATAACAAACCTTGGAATGTTGTAACAGAAGCTATAGGAACAACTATTCTTGTATTAGGAATATTAGCAACTGGATATGGAGCAACAGGAAAGGCAATAGGAGATTCAGGAATTGGACCATTTATAGTAGGTATGCTTATTTTCTTAATTGGTACAGCAACAGGAGGAGCAACAGGATTTGCAATCAACCCAGCTAGAGACTTAGGACCTAGAATTGCACATGCTATTTTACCTATTAAAGGAAAAGGTGGATCAAACTGGGGATATGCTTGGGTACCAATTGTAGGACCTATCATTGGAGCAATATTAGGAGCTGTTATATTTGATGCATTTATTGGTGGATGCGTTGCTTGTGGATTATAAATTTAATCTTTATATTAATATAAAAATTTAGGTTATGAATTAGCCGTAGTGATTGGCAAATATAGTTAAATTATTAACTACTTCTCAAGAAACTCCTGCTTCAAAAATGGGAGTAGTTCACTAGTTAAATATAGTAGAGTAAAATTATTATCAGTTTCAAAAATATAGGAGGTTAGATTATATGAATAAGAAGTATATTGTAGCTTTAGACCAAGGAACAACAAGTTCAAGAGCAGTGATATTTGACAGCGATCAAAAAATAGTTGGAGTTGCTCAAAAGGAATTTAGACAAATATATCCAAAAGAAGGTTGGGTAGAACATGACCCAATGGAAATCTGGTCAAGCCAAAGTGGAACTCTTGCAGAAGTAATAGCTAAAGAGGGTATATCACAACATGATATTATAGGAATAGGAATAACTAACCAAAGAGAAACTACAATAGTTTGGGATAAAAACACAGGAAAACCTGTTTACAATGCAATAGTGTGGCAATGTAGAAGAACAGCTAAAATCTGTGATGAATTAAGAAAAATTGATGGTTTAGAAGAATATATTAAAGAGAATACAGGACTTGTACTTGATGCTTACTTCTCTGGAACAAAAATTAAATGGATCCTTGACAATGTTGAAGGAGCTAGAGAAAAAGCTGAAAAAGGAGATCTATTATTTGGAACAGTTGATACTTGGTTAATTTGGAAATTAACAAATGGTAAAGTTCATGCAACTGACTATACAAATGCATCAAGAACTATGATCTATAACATTAAAGAATTAAAATGGGATAAAAAACTTCTTGATATATTAGGAATTCCTGAATCAATGCTTCCAGTTGTAAAAGATAGTAGTGGAACATTTGGATATGCTAACCTTGGAGGTACAGGAGGACATAGAATTCCGATAGCTGGGGTAGCAGGAGACCAACAATCAGCTCTATTTGGACAAGCTTGTTTTGAAAAAGGAGAATCTAAAAACACTTATGGAACTGGATGTTTCTTACTTATGAATACTGGAGATAAGATGATTCAAAGCCATAACGGACTTGTTACAACAATAGCTATTGGACTTAATGGAAAAGTTGAATATGCTCTTGAAGGAAGTATCTTTATAGGTGGAGCAAGTGTTCAATGGTTAAGAGACGAGTTAAAACTTGTTACTGAATCAAGTGATACTGAATACTTTGCTAGAAAAGTTAAAGATAGTGCTGGAGTTTATGTAGTACCTGCATTTGTTGGACTTGGAGCACCTTATTGGGATATGTATGCAAGAGGAGCAATTGTTGGATTAACTCGTGGAGCTAACAAAAACCATATTATAAGAGCAACATTAGAATCAATAGCTTACCAAACAAGAGACGTTCTTGAAGCTATGCAAGAGGATTCTGGAATTAAATTAAGTAGTCTTAAAGTAGACGGTGGAGCTGCTGCAAATAACTTCTTAATGGAATTCCAAGCTGATATTTTAGGAACAGCTGTAAGAAGACCAGTTATTCTTGAAACTACAGCACTAGGAGCTGCTTACTTAGCAGGATTAGCAGTAGGAATCTGGGAATCTAAAGAAGAGATCAAAAAACAATGGATTTTAGATAGAGAGTTTACTTGTGAAATGCCTGATGAAATGAGAGCTAAAAAATACAATGGATGGAAAAAAGCTGTAGAAAGAGCTATGAAATGGGAAGAAGAAGAGGCATAGTATAAATAAACTATTAAAGGGCTTGACAAATTCCTATAGTTGAGAGATAATAAAGAAAAAAATATTTGACTAGAGATGATGTGGGTCAAGCAAAAGTGAGAGAAGATAAATTCCCTCTATTTGCTTGACCCTTTTTTATTAACAGGAGGCTAAGATGGTAGATGTTGTAGTGATAGGAACTGGAATAATGGGAGCTTGTGTTGCTCGTGAACTGTCAAGATACAATTTGAATGTAGTTGTATTAGATAAAGAAAATGATGTATCTAACGGAACAAGTAAAGCAAACTCAGCTATTATACATGCTGGATATGATGCTGCTAATGGAACATTGATGGCAAAGTATAATGTACTTGGAAATGCTATGTTTGAAGATCTTTGTAAAGAGATAGAAGCACCATTTAAAAGAGTTGGATCATATGTTCTAGCTTTTACAGAGGAGGAAAGACCACACCTAGAATTACTTTATGATAGAGGGGTAAAAAATGGTGTTCCTGGACTTGAAATTCTTGAGGGAGCAGAGGTTTTAAAAAGAGAACCTAACTTAAATCCTAATATAGTTGCAGCTCTTTATGCACCAACTGCTGGAATAGTAGGACCTTGGGAATTTGTAATAAAGATGCTTGAAAATGCTGTTGAAAATGGTGTTGAAGTAAGATTAAATAGTAAAGTAGTGGATATTCAAAAAGTTGATGGTGGATATAAAGTAGTAACAGATAAAGAGGAAATTTTAACTAAGACAGTTATAAATGCAGCTGGTGTACATGCTGATGAGATAAATGATATGGTAAGTAAGAAACACTTTAACATTATTCCTAGAAAAGGAGAATATTTCTTATTGGATAAAGTTCAAGGAACATTAGTTAATAGTGTTATTTTCCAATGTCCAAGCAAAATGGGTAAAGGAATATTAGTATCTTGCACAGTTCATGGAAACCTTATTGCTGGACCAACTGCAACAGATGTAGAAAGTAAAGATGATGTAGGTAACACAATATCTGAAATGGATATGATTAGAAGAGAAGCTTTAAGAAGTGTACCAAGTGTAAACTTCAGAGATAATATAAGAAACTTTGCAGGACTTAGAGCAGAGGGAGATACAGGAGATTTCATTATTGGAGAGGCTGAAGATGCAGAGGGATTCTTCAATATTGCTGGAACTAAATCACCTGGACTTACATCAGCTCCTGCAATAGGTGTAGATGTGGCTAAAATGGTAGTTGAAAAGCTAGGAAATCCTACAAAGAAAGCTGAATTTAAGAAAAATAGACATCAAATTCACTTTATGAATTTAACTCCAGAAGAAAAAGCTGAAGTAATAGCAAAAGATCCTAGATATGGAAGAATAATTTGTAGATGTGAAAGCATTACAGAGGGAGAAATTGTTGATGTTATCCATAGAACACTAGGAGCTAGAACAGTTGATGGTGTTAAGAAGAGATGTAGACCTGGAATGGGAAGATGTCAAGGTGGATTCTGTGGACCTAGAGTTCAAGAAATACTTGCTAGAGAGTTAGGAAAGAATTTAGATGAGATAGTTTTAGATAAAACAGGTGCTTATATTCTAACTGGAGAAACTAAAAAGTAGGAGGAACTTGCTATGAAATATGATTTAGTAGTTATTGGAGGAGGTCCTGGAGGACTTGCAGCAGCTATTGAAGCTAAGAAAAATGGAATAGATAATATTCTTGTAATAGAGAGAGATAAAGAGTTAGGTGGAATTTTACAACAATGTATCCACAATGGATTTGGATTACATGAGTTTAAAGAGGAGCTTACTGGACCAGAGTATGCTCAAAGATTTATTGAGAAACTTCTTGAAATGAATATAGAGTATAAATTAGATACTATGGTTCTTGATTTAACTGAAGATAAAAAAATCCATGCAATTAACAGCAAAGATGGATATATGGTAATTGAAGCTAAGGCTGTAATACTTGCTATGGGATGTAGAGAGAGAACTAGAGGGGCTATATCAATTCCTGGAGATAGACCATCAGGAGTGTTTACTGCTGGAGCTGCTCAAAGATTTATAAATATGGAAGGATACATGGTAGGTAAAAAGGTTCTTATCCTTGGATCTGGAGATATAGGACTTATAATGGCTAGAAGACTTACTCTTGAGGGAGCAGAGGTACAAGCTGTTGTTGAACTTATGCCATTCTCTGGTGGACTTACAAGAAATATAGTTCAATGTCTTGACGATTACAATATACCTCTATATTTAAGTCATACAGTTATTGATGTAGTTGGAAAAGATAGATTAGAAAAGGTAGTTATTGCTAAAGTTGATGAAAATAGAAAACCTATTCCTGGAACTGAAAAAGAGTATGAGTGTGATACACTTCTACTATCAGTAGGATTGATTCCTGAAAATGATATTTCAAGAAAAACAGGACTTGAAATAGATAGAAGAACAAATGGACTTATAGTAAATGAAATGATGGAAACAAGTGCAGAGGGAATATTTGCTTGTGGAAATGTTGTTCATGTACATGATCTTGTGGATTTTGTTAGTGCTGAAGCTAGAAAAGCTGGAGCAGCAGCAGCAAGATATATAAAAAATGAAGTTAAAGATGGAGAATACAAAGAAATCATAAATGGAAAGGGAATTACATATACAGTTCCTCAAAAATTCAGAGGTGAAAATATAGATAAAGCCCTTGAAATATTTATGAGAGTAAATAATATTTATAAAAATGTAAAACTTGAAGTTAAAGATGAAGAGAAAGTATTGATGAGTTTAAATAAACAACATTTAGCTCCTGGAGAAATGGAAAAAGTAATGGTTCCTAAGAAGATTTTAGATACTATGGTAGGTAAGAGCTTAACTGTTGAAGTAACAGGTGGTGATAAATAATGAAAAAAAATATGATATGTATAGTTTGTCCAATGGGATGTCATCTTACAGTTGATACTGAAACTCTTGAAGTAACTGGAAACACTTGCCCAAGAGGGGAAAAATATGGTAAAGAAGAGCTTACTGCACCTAAGAGAGTAATAACTTCTACTGTAAAAATTAAAGGTGGAATTCATAATAGAGTATCTGTTAAAACAAATGATGCTATTCCTAAAGAATTAAACTTTAAATGTATGGAACTTTTGAAAGATGTAGAACTTGTTTCACCAGTAAAAAGAGGGGATGTTGTTATAAAAAATGTTCTTAATACTGGAGTAGATGTGGTTGTAACTAGAGATATGTAATAGCAGATTTATATATTTATTATTTCCCAATATAAGTAATAGTATATAACTAAAAGGGCTAGAATAGGGATATTCCTTACTCAGCCCTTTTTGAATTTATAATTATATTAACTTGTTAAAATCTATATATTTTAACATAATCTCAACAGCTTTTTTTAAGATATCTCTTTCAAGAGTTGTAAATCTGCTTTGAATACCACTATCAATATCTAATACTCCATATAAGATACCATCTTTAATTATAGGTAAAACAATTTCAGATTGAGATCTTACATCACAAGCTATATGCCCAGGAAATTCACACACATTGTCAACTACTACTATCTCTCTTTTTTCAGCAGTATAACCACAAACTCCTTCACCTAATTTAATTCTTGTAGTGGCAGGCATTCCACAAAATGCTCCTAAAACAAGTTCATTTTCCTTGAAAAGATAAAAACCACTCCAGTTAATCTCCTTAAAAAAAGCATAGATTAAAGCTGAACTATTAGCTAAATTAGCAAGAGCATCTTTTTCATTAGAAAGATAACTTTCTAGTTCCTCTAAAAAAATTTTATATCTTTCTTCAACAGTAAAATTTTTGTATAAATCAATATTAAATGCCATAATATCCCCCTTTAAAAATTTTATAGTATTATATAACAAAAAAATTTCATTGCCAAGAAAAAAATAAAATATTTTTTTAATTGTAAAATTTTATTTCTCTCTTTATTATTATATAAGAGTATTAAATATATTTTTTAAATTTATATTTTATGTAAAAAGTTTAAAATTGCCCTTGACATAGTACTATTTATGAACTATACTCTACTAACAAATAAATCCTTTAATACATAATTTTTTAACTTAGTCACATCAGCGATATTTCAAAAAAGAACATATTTAATAGAGAAACCAAACAAATTAAGTTTATAGAAAATGAAGAATTTATACTTTTCAACCTTAGTTAAAAATGGTACCTACCATTAAAAATAAAAGGCTAATTACCTAAACAAAAGGGGGTCTATTATGAATTTGCAGAAGTTAATTTATACTGTTGAAGATGGTATAGGAATTGTAACAATGAATTACTTAAAAAATCTTAATGCTATTGATGAGCAAATGGCTGATGAATTAATGTATGTAGTTGATGCAGCTGAGAAAGATCCAAATGTAAAAGTTCTTGTTATCAAAAGTGCTGGAAAAGCTTTTTCAGCTGGTGGGGATATTGGTTACTTCTACAAATTAATTCAAGCTGGTGGAGAGGTAAACATGGATGGCTTAATTGCCAAAGTTGGTGTTGTAGCAGATGGAATGAAGAAAATGAGTAAAATGGTTATTACTTCTGTGGCAGGTGCAGTAGCAGGAGCTGGAGTAAGTCTTGCTCTTGGTGGAGATTTTATGATTTGTGCTGACAATGCAAAATTTATATTAGCTTTTGTTAATTTAGGACTTGTTCCAGATACTGGTGCAACTTATCTTCTATCTAAAGCTATTGGTGTTCCACGTACAATAGAGCTAGCAGCAACTGGAAGACCAGTATTAGCTGAAGAGGCTAAAGAACTTGGTTTAGTTTATAAACTAACTACTGTGGAAGAGTTAGAAGAAGTTACTATGAAATTTGCAAAAAAACTAGCTGCAGGACCACTTATCTCTTATAAAAATATTAAAAAGCAAATTTATGATGCAAATTATGCTGACTATAAAAAATGGCTTGATGAAACTGAAATTCCTACTCAAAGAGAGTGTGCTGCTTCTATGGATTTCCAAGAAGGTTGTAAAGCATTTATGGAAAAAAGAAAGGCTATTTTTAAAGGTAACTAATTAGATCTTTTAGTGGAAAGGTGGGATGAAAATTGTTATCAAAGGTATTCTCAATGGAAGAAATTATTGAAAAGTTTCATGATGGACAAACTATAATGTTTGGAGATTGGCATGGAGAGTTTGCAGCTGATGATATTATTGAAAAGATACTTGAAAAAGGTATAAAGGATATTCATGCAATTGCAGTTTCTGCTGGTATGCCAGATCTTGGAGTTGGAAAATTAATCAATGAAAAACGTGTAAAATCTCTTATCACAACACATATTGGATTTAATCCAGTAGCTAGGGATCAGATGTTCGATGGAGAATTAGATATTGAATTTAGCCCACAAGGAACATTCTCTGAAAGAATTCGTTGTGGTGGATATGGTTTGGGAGGATGCTTAACACCTACTGGACTTGGAACTGATGTGGAAAAAGGTAAACAAAAATTAGAAATAAATGGAAAAGAGTATTTATTGGAATTACCTTTAAGAGGGGATATCACTTTAATAAAAGCTACTAAAGCTGATACTGCTGGTAATCTTTCTTTTAGAATGAATTCGAGAGCTATAAGCACAGAAATGGCATTTGCCAGTGATCTTGTTATAGTTGAAGTTGAAGAATTAGTTGAATTTGGAGAGTTAGGACCAAATGAAATTGATGTTCCTGCTCCATTAGTTGATATGATCTATGTAAGACAGGGAAATACAAGACATGTATGTCCATATTGGCAAAAATTAAAACAAAAACAAGAAGGAGGTAAGAAGTGATGGCTGAATTAAAAGGACGTTCACTAATCGCTTCTCGTTGTGCAAAATTCTTTAAAGATGGCGATTTTGTGAATTTAGGAATAGGGCTTCCTTTAATGTGTGTTAACTATTTACCAGAAGGGGTAGATTTATGGCTTGAGGCTGAAATAGGTACTGTTGGTAGTGGACCATCTCCTAGTTGGGATGATGCTGATATAGATATTATAGATGCTGGTGGAATGCCTGCTTCTGTAATTCCTGGTGGAAGTGTGTATGATCATACTACTGGATTTGGATTTATTCGTGGTGGACATATAGATATAGCTGTTCTTGGTACACTTCAAGTTGACCAAGAGGGAAATATTGCTAACTGGACAATACCTGGGAAATTAGTTCCTGGAATGGGTGGAGCAATGGATCTATGCTCAGGGGTTAAACGTATAATTGTTGCCACTGATCATTGTGAAAAAAATGGTTCTTCTAAGATTTTAAAGAAATGTACACTACCATTAACTGGACAAAGATGTGTAACTGATATAGTAACAGAAAGATGCTATTTCCAAGTTACTCCAGATGGATTATTACTTAAAGAGGTAGCTCCTGGATATACTGTCGAAGATATTCTTGCTGCTACTGAGGCAAAGGTAATTGTTCCTGATGTTGTTGAAGTTATGAAATAATAGTTTTTATGGACTGTTGTAATCGGTGAGATACCAATTATAACAGTCCTTTTTATTTAAGAATTATTTAAAAGTAAATTTACATTTAGGGTAATTACTGCATCCTAAAAAGTTTCTACAATATCTTATTAACATATATTGAACATCTTTAAAAAATACAATAATTTCAGAAAATAAAACTATTGATTAAATATATTTCATATTTTAATAAAAATAAACTTGAATTGTCAAGATAAGTATTATATAATATATACAGGAAATAATTTGAATCTATATTTAATATACAGGAGGAATGAATGAACCACAAAAACTTTTTAAAAATTTTACTTGTAGGGGGATTACTGCTTTCAGCTAACTCGCTATTTGCATCTACAAAGCTATACCAAGGGCTAGGAAAATCAAGCAACTTTAGAGTAGGACCTGGTAAAGATAGCAAAGGTGTTGATGTTTACAGTTTAAACTATGTAACAGCTTCTGGGGTATTTGATGAAGAGGGGAAAGTTGTAAGTCTTAAAGTAGACGCTCTTGAAATTAGCACTCCTAACTATGATGGTCCATCTATGCCACACTTTTCTGGTTGGCCTAATACACAAGGTTACAATGTAACAGATCATGAAAGTGGAGAGGTAGTAGCAACTTCTGATAACACAGTTGAAAATATATCTAAAGAGGTAGAAAACTGGAAAACAAAACGTGAACGTGGAGCAGAGTATGGAATGAATCCTCGTAATGAGTGGAACAAACAAATGGACTTCTTTGAAAACTATTTCAAAGGAAAAACAGTAGCTGAAATTGAAGAGTGGTTCGCTAAATACACTTCTGATGTGAATGGTAGACCTCTTAAAGCAAAGAGCAAACATGAGCAAGATAAGGTTAAATATGGAAAACTATCTGAAAAAGAGAGAGCAGAATTAGTAGATGTAGTTGCAGGGGCTACAATGAGCTTAAAAGATTCTCATGGGGATATTTTAGGAGCTATTAAAGATGCTTATAACAATAGAGTTGAGTTTGTAGTAGATTAATCTTTAAACTTATTTAATATGCTTATACACTACACCTAAAATCTTAAAGAATTAAGATAGAGGGTGTAGTTTTTATATTTATCAATAACTAAAAAATATGGTATAATATATAAAATAAAGAAAGAGAGGGGAAAGATGATGGCAGAAATAGATAAAGTTTATGATTTTGCAATAACATGGTTGAATAAATTTAGAGATCCTAATATTTCATACAAAAAACTTGTATCTCATAATTTTGGTGATGAATGTTCTAAGCTAGGATTTCAAATATATTGTGGATATACTTTTTTTGAAAAATATAAAGATATAAATAAGCTTGAATCTTTTAAAACTATCCTTAAAGATATAAAAGATATTGATTTTCTTGGATCAGCTATATATTCTAAATGGAGTTATTTTAGTACTTGGGCATATGATGGATCTGAAATACTTGAGAAAAGAAATCGTGAGTGGTTTATTTTTGCATTGGAGCATCTTGTTAACCTTTCTAAAGATAAACCTTATGGAAATATAAAAAAAATTAAAATAATTTCCTATAAACAATATCCAAAATATCACACTTTAAAAGCAGAAGATGAATTTCAACAATCACTTACTTTAGAATCAGATGGGCATATTTGGTTTAGCTCTTATGTTTTTGAAAAGAGAAAAGATGGAAAATACAAGAAAAATAGGATGAATAATTTCAAAATTGATGCCTCTCTTATAGAGAAGATTATATCTGATATATCATTTTATTTTAAAGATATTTACCTTGATACCAATAAGATAAAAAATCCTAAATGGACAATGGAGATAATCAACGATGAGGGAAAAATATACAAATTATGTGATCAATTTTTCTTTTATATAGATGATTTAGATTGTGATACATATATATCCAATAAGGTTCGTCAAACTTTAAAGATGTCAGATCTATATCTATTTGATGGAAAATTTGAAACTGATATTATTGATAGAATAGTAGTAGATTACCATAGAACAACTAAAATTAATGCTAAACAACCTTTTGATAAAAAGAAAAAAGAATTTACTTGGAACTATATTGAAAAACTTATTGTTGATAGAGAAACAAAAACAATAGAGCATATTCAAAATATAGGATTAGGTTGTAATATCTCTAAAAAATATACTTCAGAAGATGGCATAGATGATCTGTTAGACAGTTTAGATGTAGAGTATCTATTTGAAAATAAAGAGGAAAAAAGTGGGAATTTTGTACCAATATTTAAAAGCTTTGAAAATAGAGATTACACAATAAGTATTATTTTAAGAAGTGGAGAAGAGAAAAAGATATCAGGTTCTTATGATAAAAAAGGACTTCCTAACAATTGGGAAAATTTTGCTCAAGCTGTTTTTGATTTTATAACTTTTTATGGTTGTGGAGAGATTTTAAATCCTGCTGTATATGGAAAAAATTATGATGATATAATTTTATGTAGTGTAAAATTTAAAGATGGAAATAAAACTTATTATTATATCTCTGACAGTGATGATATTGAAGTTGGGGATAAAGTGGTAGTTCCTATTTGGGATAATAATCATGAAACAGTAGTTGAAGTTGTTAAAATAGAGTATATTCCAGAAAAAGATATGACAATTCCAATAGAGAAAATTAAACATATTATTCGTAAATGTAAAAAAGATTAAATAGAAATATTTAAAATAGCTTTCTATGATGAAAATTATAGGGGCTATTTTTTTACATAAAATTTATTATACTACCTAATTTTTTAATTTAACTAGCTAAGTAAATAAAAAAAGAGTGCTTATTTTTTAAACATAAACACTCTTCTTTACTACAAGAATATAATTTGAAATGAAAATAAAACTATCTTTTATCTTTATTATCAATAATCTCTTTAACTTGTCCATTTTCCATAACAACTATTCTATCAGAAATTTGATTTACAAAATCAATCTCGTGGCTAACAATTACCATTGTAATATCACTTGTATTTCTAAGCTCCTCAATTACTGCCTCAACCTCTTTCACCATCTCAGGATCAAGGGCAGATGTAGGCTCATCAAATAGCAATAACTCTGGATTTTTAGCCAATGCTCTAGCTATTGCAACTCTTTGTTTTTGCCCACCAGATAGAGCTTTTGGATAGAAATTTGCTCTCTCTTTAAGTCCAACCTTTTCAAGAAGATCAAGGGCTATCTCCTTAGCTTTAGATTTTTCCATTTTATCCACAACTATAAGGGATTCCATAATATTTTGTAGAGCAGTCATATGTGGAAATAGATTGAAAGATTGAAAAACCATTCCCATTTTATTTTTTTCAGGAACTACAACTGTTCCAGAATCAATCTCCTCTAAACCTATAAGACATCTAAGAAGTGTAGATTTTCCCCCACCAGATGCTCCAATTATAGAGATAACCTCTCCCTTTTCAATTTCTAAGTTTACATTTTTCAATATCATTTCACTTTCAGAATACTTTTTATATAGATTTTCTACCTTAATAAACATCTTAAATCATCACCTTTTTTTCCATTTTCTTAAAGAATAATACAACAACTGTTGAAAGTATTAAGTACATCACTGCACATATTATAAATGGTGTTATTGAGAAATCACGAGTTACAATCTCTTTAGAGTTTCTCAAGATCTCAGCCATTCCAATAGCAGAAACTAAAGATGTATCCTTAATAAGTGATATAGCCTCATTAGAAAGAGGTGGTAGAGCTGTAACAAGGGCTTGAGGAATGATAATTCTTCTCATAGTTTGTGAATAGCTCATCCCTAAAACCTTAGCAGCCTCATATTGCCCCTTGTCTATTCCTAAGATGCTACCTCTGAAAATCTCACAAAAGTATGCTGCATAGTTAATGATAAAAGTTACTGATGCAGCAGTAAATGGAGTCAAAGTTATTCCAATTACTGGCAGCCCATAGTAAACAAAGAATAGTTGTAACAATAGCGGAGTTCCTCTAAATATCCAAGTATAAATTTGGATACAGTTATTTAAAAATGCCGATTTTGATACTCTTCCAAGGGAAAAGATTATCCCTAATGGCAGAGAAAACACCATAGTTATTATATAAAGATTAATTGTCAGTTTCATTCCATTTAAAATAAAAATTATATTCTCGTTCATAAATTATATCTCCTTAGTTATTTTTTGTGCCTAGCCATTTTTCACTGATCTTGTCAAAAGTTCCATCAGCTTTCATAGCACTGATTTGTTTGTTAATTTCATCTAAAAGAGTTTGATCACCCTTTCTTAAAGCAACTGCATAGTACTCATCAGATAGTGACTCCTCAGAGTAAGTAAGAGTGTTTTTCTTAGAGTTGTAATATTGTCCAGAAACAGAATCCATTACAACGGCATCTGTTCTACCAGCCTCAAGATCAAGAAGTGCTTCAACATTTGTTGCATATTTTTTAACCTCTTTAATCTCAGATGATATTGGATTTTTTTCTACTGCCAATGCCCCAGAACTTCCAAGTTGAACTCCCACTACTTTCCCAGCTAATTCATTAATCTTTGCAGGAGCTGTTCCCTTTTTAGTAAATATGATTTGTCCAACTACAAGATAAGGTTCTGTAAATGCAACTTGTTTCTTTCTTTGTTCAGTAACAGACATTCCATTCCATACCATATCTATATTTTTACTTCTTAAATCAAATATGATTGCATCCCATTCACAAGGTTTGAATTTTGCCTCAACACCCATTCTCTTAGCTACTTCCTTAGCCAAATCAATATCAAATCCAACTAACTCTCCACTCTCATCTCTAAATCCCATAGGAGCAAATGTTGCATCTAATCCTACAGTGAAATACCCTTTTTTCTTAATATCCTCTAAAGAGTTGTCCTTTCCATAAGCGATCCCACAAGTTAAAGTTAACATCATTAAAACAGCCATGAATATTTTTTTCATAATAAATCCTCCTTTGATTCTAAATAAAAAAGCCATCTAGCATTGTATCTAGATGGCTTACTAATTTATAAAAGCTTTAAGTTCCACCACAGATACAGACTCTTTAGCATTACAACTAGAGTCTGCATCTATGTCTAACATAAAAACAAACTCTCTATCTATGATGGTGATGATGTATTACGTTGTTAAGAACTTTAGTGACTTTCATAATTTTCTCCTCTTGTTTAATTAATATATGTTTATAATACTACCAAAAAAAATAAATGTCAATATTTTTTTACAAGTGTATCTATAAAAAAGACAAATTTTATTAGAATTTGTTGAAATGAAGTTTAGCCATATCTACGTCACTTTCAGTATAAGCAGGCTTTTCTTCATCTGGATATCCTAATGATATCATATTATGTAATTTTAATTCAGCTGGGACATTTAATAGTTCTTTTACTACATCTTCTGTTGAACGTCCTTCACTGTTTACTTTTCCCATAGTTTGAATCCAACAAGAACCTAAACCTAATTCATGTGCTTTTAATTGGATAACTGTACTAGCTATTGCTCCATCATCTAAACAAGTTGGTGTATCATGTACAAATATCACAACTGCTAAAGGTGCATCTGCCATAAATCCAGCTCCTCCATCTTTAGATACAGAAAGCTTTTGTAGTAACTCTTTATCATCTACAACTACATATTCATAAGGTCTTCTATTTCTTCCACTTGGAGCAACTAGAGCAGTTTTCATAAGCTCCATAATCACTTCTTTTTTTACTGGTTTATCTTTGTACTTTCTCACTGTTCTTCTACTTAAAAAATCCATATAAAAAACCTCCTATGTTTATTTAATTAAACTATATAAAAGTTCAATCTCCTCTTTCCAAATAGTATCATCTATTGTTTCAAGAATAATAGGTATATTGTCAAATCTAGGATCATTCATAAGTCTTTCAAAAAACTCCATTCCTAGAACACCTTTCCCTATGCTGTCATGTCTATCTTTTCTAGTTCCAGTATCAAACTTAGAATCATTTAGATGTACAGCTTTTAGATATTTAAACCCTATATGCTTTTCAAACTCTGACATAGTGTTTTCATATCCAGCCTCATCTTTAAGCTCATAACCAGCACATAGAGAGTGGCAAGTGTCAATACATACTCCAACTCTATCTTTATTCTCAATTTTTTCAATTATCTTTCCAATATGTTCAAATTTATATCCCATATTTGAACCTTGTCCAGCAGTTGTTTCCAATACAACTATTGCATACTCTGTGGCATCAATAGCCTTGTTGATACAATCAGCAATATTTTCTATACATTTTTCCTCGCTGATCTCATTTAAGTGACTTCCAGGGTGTGTATTTAGATATTTTAACCCCAATGCCTCACATCTTTTCATCTCATCAATAAAGGCATTTAATGATTTTTCTCTCTTTTCTGTGTCCTCTGCTCCTAAATTGATAAGATAGCTATCATGGGGTAATACATAATCAGCACTATAACCATTTTCAACCATAGCTTTTTTAAATTTAGCTATATCTTCATCTGTATATGGTTTTGCATCCCAACGTCTTTGATTTTTTAGAAATAGAGCAAAAGCTCTGGCTCCTATCTCCTTAGCATTTTTAGGAGCATTGAAAACTCCACCTGTTGTACTTACATGTGCTCCAATAAATTTATTTTTAATTCTCTCTTCTCTACTCATTTTTTCTCCTTTTCTTTGATAACAATATTATACCACAATTAGAGCTAAATACAATATTTTGAAAGGAATAATTGATTAAATAGAAATTAGTTTTATAGCATAATTTTTTTATTATATTAAATAAAAACTCCTTTTTTTAATATGAAAAACAATTTGATATAAGAAATTTATTTTGATTATTATTTCTAACTTTAGAATATAATTTAATATTTTAATTTTATAAAAAAATATTTTTTTGGTAAATTATCTACCTATTTTTAGTAAACCTATTTTCTATAATTTTCGTATCAGCAAGAGCAAAGAAAGATTAGGAGGAAAACAGATGAAAAATAATAGTTATATGAAAGTAAGATTAAGAAAAAGACCAGAGATAGAGGGAATATCTCTATTTCATTATGTAAAAAGTGGTATTAATCCTCAAAGAGAGAATTTACGTAATTTAGTGTTTAAATTTAAAGGAGAAACTTCATCAAGTGAGTTATTTAGAAAATTTTTAGCTGAGAAAATATCTCAATATTTACCTTTAATATTTGATTGTAAAAAAGAGGATTTAGTGTTATTATGTGTTCCTACTTCTAAAAAAGAGAAACTTGAAGGAAGATATAAAGGATTTTGCAATAAATTAACTTCAATGGGATTAAAGGCTGATTATGAAACTCTATATTTAAGTGAAGATGTAACAACAAAGCATATGAGTCAATATTGTCCAAATAGTAGTGGAGCAAAAACATTTGATAGATGTATCAGATTAAAAAGAGAGAATTTAGCAAAATTAAAAGGTAAAAAAGTTGTAATTTTTGATGATGTTATAACAAATGGGCATAATATTAAAGATTGCTATGATCTATTAAGAGCTAATGGAATAGATGCTAAATTTTTAACTTTAGCAAGAACATATAATGAAGTTTATGAGATTGGAAATAGTTCTTCAACTATTTATGAATATGATGGGGGAACAGAAGGATTAATGAAAAATTTAATTGATTTTGTAAACTCAATGGAAAAAACAGCAATTTAATTTTTATAGATAGGAGAAAAGGAAATGTATACAAAAGAAGAGATGATAATATTTTCAATACTATATTCAGAGATAATACAAGGAAGATTTGTAAGACAAAAATATGATTCAGAATTACTATATTTAGTATTAAAAAATTCTATAAATGAAAATATAAATATTTTTAAAGATAGTGGAAAAAATTTAATTTTAGAAAAAGCTGGAAAAGAATATATAAAAACTTACCCTAAAAAAGATTTAGGAAAAAGAATGGAGATAATTGAAAATCTATTTTCAAACTTTGATTATGATAAATATATGAAAAAAGCTAAAGAAGAATTATATCTAGCAGAAGAAAACAACATAAAAATAGTTACATTATTAGATAAAACTTATCCTAAAAACTTAAAAGAACTATCTGTACCACCATTTGTAATCTACTATAAAGGATATCTGCCACAAGATAGGGAGTTAGAAAAATCTTTAGCAATAATAGGAACAAGAACACCAGATAAAAAGTATGGTAATAGAATTGCTAAAAATCTAGGAGAGATTCTTTTAAATAGAGGTTGGTGGAATATAAGTGGATTAGCAACAGGTTGTGATGAGTATGGACATATAGGTAGTTTAGGAGCTACAGGAGCTATATTAGGACAAGGTTTAGCAACAGATCTATTTCCAGAACAAAACAGAGAGTTGGCTAGAAAAATAATAGAAAATAATGGATTTTTGATGTCAGAATTGCCACCAAGTACGAAAAGTGTAAATCTCTATTTTATTTTAAGAAATAGACTTCAATCTGGATTGACAAAAGGGATATTTGTAGTGGAAACTTCTGATAACTCTGGAACTTTACATACTGTAAAATATTCATTGGAGCAGGGGAGAGAAACATATGTGTTAGATGTGAGAGAGGTAGCAGATTTAAGAAAAGAAGAGGTAGTTAAGGGGAATATAAAGCTTTTAGATGAAAAAGAAAAGATAGCTGGAAATGTAACAATCTCTAAAAAATTAAAAGAAAAGATTATAGGGGTAAAGAAGTTAAGAGATTTTGAAAATATTTTAATAGGTAAAGAGGAAAAAATAAATATAAATTTTTCAATGGAAAATAGAGAAGTGCAGGAAAAATTGTGGTAAAAACTTATAAATAAGGGGATATATTTATAAGTTTATTGCTTAATTAAAAAGAGAACTTTAATAGTTCTCTTTTTTTGTAACCTTATTTTAACTGGTAATGTCTCCTAATAGGTAAATCGCTGAAACCCTCAATTTATGATACTTGGTTCAATGTGAATAAAGTATGTATAGGTTTGTGCTTTAAACACACTTTTTATTTTCTTCCCTATATTAGAAACAATTTTTTCTATTTTTGTTATATAACAGAGGTTATAATACTCTCTATTTTTCATTCTTTGCAGCTTTCTTTAGTAATAATAGATTTTTTCTACCCTTTTCTTTATCTTAGTTAGAATTATAACATATAGTTTTTTAAAAATCAACTTTAAAAAAAGTAAAAATCTTCCCCAAAAAAGAAAGAGGGAAGTATAAAATTAAAATATCTCAAAGAAAAGAGTATATGGAACTTTATATTTCAAGACATTGTGTATGCCAATAAATAAAGAGGAGTATTTAAGAAGTTATAAATATGGCTATATTCCAAACTATGATTTTTATAAACAAGATGTAATTTATATGTGAAATAACAAGTAATTTTAATAGAAAAATTTTTTAAAATAAAGATTTAAGGATAGTTCTATTGATTTTTTTAATAATGTTGTAAAATGAAGATATAGAGGTACAAAGGAAGTCGATATATGTATAGATTGATAATAAAATTTAAGGGAAAAGAGATAAAAATAAAAGAAAATATTTTAAGATTTGAAGTTTTGAGTTGTTTAAAGCTACAAGATGAAGTATTTCACCTAAAGGAGATTAAATTAGAAAAAAATAGTTTGATTTTAAAAATAGATGGGAAAGAGTTTCTAAATAAGTTAATAAATGAGATTACTAAATTAAAGTTAGAAAATAGAAAATTAAAGATTTTAAATTTTAATTTAGATATACAAGAGGTAAAGTTAGAGAAGTGTAAAAGATTATTGGAAGATAAAATATTAACAATAGATTTTTTAACTCCAACACTATTTAAAATCAGTTCTAATTTTAAAGGTGAGTATTCCAACTATCTATTTTTCTCTTGGTTATTGAGAAAATTTAATAAAGCTCTTCTTAAAGAAAATAAAATCAATATTTCAAGAGAGAATATTGAGAAAATCAATATAATTGACAATAGTTTAGAAAGTGTAGAGGTTCAATTAAATGATTTTATAACTACAGCTTTTAAAGGAAAATTAAAATTAGATTTTGAAAATATAGATAGTGAGTTTATTGAAAACTTTGAAAATATATTAAACTATGGATTGAAAAATGGAGTAGGTTATAAAAATAAAAATGGTTATGGAAAAATAGAAATAAATAGCTAAGGGGGTATTTATGTCAAGATATATTATGACTGTGGAAACAGTTAAGATTAAAGATTTTTTATTTTCTACTAATAAGTTGAGAATAATAAGAGGAGCAAGTTATCTTTTAGATTATCTAAATCAAATAATTGTTCCAGAAATATTAAAAAATAATGGGGTTAAAAAAGAGGATATTATCTATATAGGAGCTGGAAATGCTAAGTTTTTTGTAGATAGTGAAGATACAGCTAAAAAAATAGCTGAAGAGGTAAAAAAAGCATATAAAATAAAAGCTCCTAATTCAAAAATTGTAGCCTCTTTTGCTGAAACAGAGTATAAAGTAGGTGGAGATAATAGCAAAAATAGAAGAAAGATTTGGGAAGATATAGATAAATTAGCTGAAAATACAGCAATTGAAAAAAGTAAAGGTTTCCCTATGATGAATCTTGATTTTATAGGAGTTGAGAAATGTGAACTTTGTGGAAGAAATTCAGCTCAAATATCAGTGAAGAATTTAGAAAGAGATTTAGAGAATATAGGCTTAGTTGTAAAAGATGGAAAGGTAATTCTTGATAATTATTCATTAAGAATACCAGCACTTAGAGAGCAAATAAAGGATTTAACAGGTACAAGTGGAGATAATAAAGGAATTATTTGTGAAGAGTGTTTAAGAAAACTTATATTCTCAAATAGAATTAAAGAGATTGAAGATAAAAATTTAGAAAATGAAAATAGAAAGAAAATCAGTTTCTATAATAATATGAAAGAAAAATTTAAAAATATTGAGCTTGGAACAGAGATAAGTGACTATGAAAATGGAAAGAGCTTTATAGGGTTTATGTATAGTGATGGAGATGGATTGGGAGATTTCTTAAAAAATATATCTGATAAGTTTAAAAAAGAAACTAATAATCCAAAAGTTGAAGAGGAGTATTTAGGTTTCTTAAATAAATTTAGTGAAACATTGGATAAAAATACAAAAGAGGCTCTTATTGAAGCTATAGGTGAGATTTTTGATAAAAAGAAAGATGAGAAGAGATTTGGTGAGTTTCTAATTGTTGGAGGAGATGATGTTTGTGCAGTATTTAATCCAGAATTAGTATTAGAACTTTCTGAAAAATTCCAAAGAATATTTGAAAAGAAAATGAAAATTTATATACAAGATACAAAGGCTAAAGATAGTAGAATAACTTCTTCTTCAGGGGTTATTATAGCAAAATCTAAAACACCAGCTTTTCAACTTTTTGAACAGGCATTAAAACTTCAAAAACTTGCTAAAGCTAAGAGATATGAGCATAGTGCTAAAACAGGATTTATTGATTTCCAAGTTATAGGTTCTGAAGGTTGTGTTGATATAGATAGCTTTAGAAAAACAATAAATAAAAAAGATGAAGTTAAGAAAAAAGATAATCTAGTTATGGAAAGACCATATGCTATTGATATAGAGGAAAGTTCAAAAGTTAAAAATGTAGAGAAATTATTTACTACAATAAAGGAATTAAAAGAGATTAAGTTTCCAAAGAATAAATTAAGATATATTTATGAGCTAAAGAGAGATGAAAAATTAGAAGATTTTGAAAAGAAAATGGAGTTTATAAATATTCTTTCTAAAATGAAAGATGAGCACATTAACTTTATAAAGGAAAATTATAATATTGACTATGATTACCAAGAGTTTGAAAAATATTTTAACAATATTTTTGATATTGTAGAGCTATATGATTTTGTAGGTGGTGAAGCTGATGAAAATTAATTACACAGTTAAACTTAAAACTCCTGCTCTTACAGCATCTTTAGGGATAATAGGGAAAGATATAGATGTAGTTGTAAAAGTAGATAGTAAAGGAAAACCATTTTTTAATGGAAAGCATATAAAGGGGATTTTAAAAGAGAGAGTAACTCAATTTAAGTTGGGATTGGGAGAATCTGAAGAGGAAACAAAAAAATTTATAGATAAATATTTTGGTAAAGAGGGAAATTACATTAAAGATAATAACTTTGATAAGATAAGATTTTCCAATTTAGTTTTAGTTGATAAGAATAATTACAATATTGATGATAGATATGGAATAAAAATAGATAGAAAAACTAGAACAACTGTTCACAACTCTCTTTTTAGATATGAGCATATAACAGCTGGAACAGAGTTTAAGGGAGATATAGAAGTTCCTGATAAGATAGATAGAGAGGATCTAAAATTTATATTAGCTTGTCTATTTCACTTAGATACTATTGGTGGTTTTAAATCTAGGGGAATTGGAAAAGTAGATGTATTTATTAAAGAAAGAGAGTTAAAATATAAAGAAAATGAGGATATTATTGATAATATAATATCTGAAATTTTAAAAAGTAACAAAGAAAATTCAAAAGCAAATTTAAATGGAAAACTGAAAAAATATAGTTATACTTTAAGTTTAAAAGAGCCATTTATATTGACAGGTAGAGAGATAGGAAACTATGTAGAGGTAAGGGATTCTATTCAAGGTTCAACAGTTAGAGGGGCTATGATAGAGTACTTTGCAAAATCTAAAGATGTTTTATTGGAAGATCTGCTTTGTATAGAGGCATCAGATGCAATTTCTGGAGATATAAGTTTAGCTAGTAAGTTTATAACTAAGTATGCAATAAATGGAGATAAGATAGAGACAGATAAGATAGTAGATTCTAGAAATGAGATAGAGGATAAATCTAAGGGAAAAGGGGTAAAATTAGAGAGAAAAGGAACAACTATGCTAAAAGCAAAGGGAAATGAGATTAGTATAGCTATTAACTCTCAAACTAAATCAGTAGAAGATGGAATGCTATTTAATAGTGAGTATCTACAATGTGATGAAAAATTAATTGGAGATATAGTTTTACCAGAGGGATTAGTTGATGAAAATAAAGATTATACAATCTATCTTGGAAAGATGAAATCAAAAGGTTTTGGAGAAGCTGTTATAAAGTTTGGAAAATATGAGAAAGAGAGAGTTAATTTAAAAGCTAGAATAGAAAAGTTACAAAAACAAGCTAAGGAAAAGATTTTAACTTTTGATCTACAATCAGATTTAGTTCTACCATTTAATACTATATACAATGTAGGGGAGCAATTTAAATCATTGGTTGGAATTTCAAAGATGAAATTTATAGAAAATAAAAGTTATATTAACACAGGGAAACTAGGTGGATACAATATAATTAACAATATTAGAAAAGTTGATGAGCTGGTAATCACTAGAGGTAGTGTTTTAACTTATGAGATAGATGATTTTAATAGTATTTTACCAAAACTTGAAGAGATAGAGGAAAAAGGGCTTGGACTTAGAAAAAATGAGGGATTTGGAAGAGTGAAAATCTCTAGTGAGAGAGGTGAAAAATAGTGGAATTTGAAGTTACAAGAAAGAAAAAAGAGTATAAAAGTGAATTTCTTTTTGGAGAATTTACAGAAAGAAAAGAGATAAAAAAAGATAGTGAAAAATTAGCTGAGAGCAAAGAGGATATATTAAAAAAATATATTGAAAGGGAAGAATTTAAAAGAGCTTTAGATGGGGTAAACTCTAGCCAACTAAATAGATTTTATTCAATTTTAGAGGGAAGAAATTTTTCATTTAAAAGTAAAGAGATAGAAAAATTTGTTGAAGAGCAGATTGAAAGAAATGAAGAAAATAAAGGAACAAAAGAGTTCTATGAGTTTTTCAAAAAAAACTTTTTAGAAAATAGTGAGTTTCAAAGTGAAAATAAAAAGAATAGAGTAATTTTTGAGATGATAAAAAGATATGTTAGATATAGTATTGGTGCAAAAAAATTAAAAGAAGAAAAATTAGATGGAGAAAAGGGGGAAAATTAATATGGATTTTTCAAAATTTGAGAATAGATACAAAATAACTGGTGAGTTAATAGTATTAACAGCTTTGCATATTGGTAGTGGAAAAGAGGGGGAAAATCATGATTCTCCATTTATGAGTTTAGAGGTAAATGGTGAGAAATTATATTATATTCCTGGTTCTTCATTTAGAGGATATTTAAGCACTAAGTTAGAGAGATTTTTAGAAGAGGATAATGGAATAGTTTTAAAGGATAAAAACACAAATGATAAATTAAACTCTGCTGATGTTAAACTAATTTTTGGTTATACTAATTTAGATGGAGAAAAAGATGAAGTTAAAAATAGAGTAGCTAAAAAATTAGGATATAAAGATCTAAAACAGATAGATAGTTTTAAAAGTATGGCTGGAAGAATACATATAGCTGATATGAAGATCTTATCTGAGGTTGATTCTATAAAAAGAGATGGAATAAAAATTGATAGAAATACTGGAGCAACTGAAAAGGGAGCTAAATTTGACTATGATGTGTTACCATCAGGAACAAAGTTTGAATTTGTTATGGAACTAGAAAATCTTGAAAAGTATCAAATTAACTTAGTAGCTTTAGCTTTACAAGATATTCTTGAAGGAGATCTTTTTGGAGGAAAACTTTCAAGAGGTATAGGAAAATGTAGATTAGATATAGATAAAATTGAATATGTAGATAAATCAAATCTAAAAGATTATCTTTTCAAAAGAAAGATGGGAACTCTTAAAAAAGAGGATTTCTTAAAAATAGATGATATTGATTTAGTAATAGAATAGGAGGGAGCTATAATGAGAGAGTTTTTAAGATTAGACAACAAATTAATTTTAAAATTAAAAATAAAACCATTGTCTCCCCTATTGATAAAATTAGGAAATAAAGAAAAAGATAGTGAAGATAAAGATGGAAACTACATAGGATTTTTAACTACTGAATCAAGTACAGGAACAAAATTAGAATATAATGGTGGTAGTGAAAAAATCACTGAAGATAATAGAAAAGGGGAGATTTATATTCCTGGATCTAGTTTAAGAGGAGCATTTAGAGATAGAACTTTAGATATTCTTGATAATAATAAAGATGAGATTGAAAAGCTTTATGGAGTATCTGAGGGAGAAAAGGCATTGAAAACAAGAATCTTTATTGGAGATGCTTTTCTATATAAAGTTGATAATAGAAAGAGATTTTATTCTGATAGTGACAAAATCAGCGAAAGTTTAAAGGATATTTTAAAATCTAGATCGATCACTCCAATAGATCACTTTTCAGGAAAGGCAACTGTTCCATTAAAATTTGAATACACTACTGAAAACTTTCTTAGTGAAATAACTGTAAATAATATCTCACTTAAAGAGTTAAAAACTTTATACTTTATTTTAAGAGATAGTATAAATGGGGAATTAAGAATCGGAAACTCTAAAACAAGGGGATTTGGACAGATTGAGTTAGAGATTGAAGAGATGCTGTATTATAAATATTTTGGTAAAAAAGAGCTTATAAAAAATATGAATAAATACTTTGAAAGAATAGAGAAAAAATCAATAAAAATAGGGGATAAATATCTATGTGAGGTTTTAAAATTAAAGGAAAACTTTAATAAGATAGATGTGGAAAATCCAAATGAGTTTATTAAGGCTCTTTTTGCAGAGGTGGAATAATGGAAGATTTAAAAGTGTTTAATTTAGATGAGATAAAAGAGAGATTAAAAGAGGAAAAAGATCTAACTATACAATATATTGACTATGATAGAGAGGGAAAAATATATAGAGGGGAGTTAGAAACTCTGGATACAAATTTCTATAAGCTTTATATTTTTAATGATAACTTTATGATAACTGCTTTTAATTTTGGAGATGAAGAGATTAGATATAGTGAAATCAAAAAAAGCGATATTGTAGATGAGGAGATTAAATACTATTATCTAAACGATGGAAAGAGATTAAAAGTAAGATTTGGGAAAAAGAGTGGAATAGAGACTTTCCAATATATTGGTATAGTTGGAGGTGAGAGATAATGGCACAAAAGAAAAGCTTTTCATTAGATGATTTAGCAAAGGCACATGGAATAGAAAGAAAAGTTGAAGAAAAAAAAGAAGATTATTCTAAATATGAACCTAAAAAATATAAAGAAAGAAACAATTTTACTCCAAAAAGTTCTAACTCAACTTTATTTACCTATCCTTTTAACTTTGTTTCTTTAGGAGATAAAGTAGAAAAAGAAGAGAGAAAATTAGGAAAAAATAGTGGTAAAATAGAGTGTAGTTTAATAAATTATACTCCAATTTTTACAGGTGGAGAGAAATCAAAATCTGGAAAACATACTACTGAACAATTTTTAGAAGATAAAGATAACTACATAATTTCAGCAAGTACACTTAAAGGCGAGATTAGAAATATTATAGAAACTATCACTCACAGTTGTATAAGATGTAAAAATGAAGAGATAGTACCTGAAGAGTTTAAACCTTGTGATAATTTAAAAAGACTTTGTTTTGCTTGTAGATTATTTGGAACAACTGTAGAAAAGGCAGATGAAAACGGAAACTCTGCATATAGTGGAAGAGTTTATTTTAGTGATGCAAAACTTCCAAAAGTAGGTAATTCTACTACTGTAATTACTTTAAAACCTATGGGAGAGCCTAGAGAAACTTTAAAAAAATATTATTTAGATAGATTTGGAGAAATAAGAGGAAGAAAGTTTTATTGGCATCACACAAATCAATTAGAAAATAAGAAAAACTATCAAAATTATGAAAATATAATAAAAGATAGAGCTAAACCAACAACTACAACAGTTCATTTTTTAAAGCCTTTGAAAACATTTTCTTTTAAAGTGGAATTTAAAAATTTAACAGATATTGAGTTGGGAATGTTAATTTATGCTTTAGAACTTGAAAAAGATCTACTTCATAAGATAGGAAGAGGAAAAGCATTAGGTTTAGGTAGTTGTAAAATAAGTATAGATTCTTTGGAATTATTTGAAGAAAATAGATATAATTTTTCATTGTTTGTTTCTAATAAAAAAACAGGAGATAAAAATATCTACTTTGAAAAGATTAAAAATAAATATTTAAAAAATAATTCTCAGTTAGAACAATTAAGAGTTATTTTAAATGAAGAAAATAAATTAGATTTCAGTGAAGGGGCATATATTGAAAGGAATTCAAATAAAGGAAATATGCCTGAAATACTATCTTATAAATAATTTAAAAGGAGAGAACTATGGCTAAAATTTTAATAGCAGGTATAGGTGGTGGAGAAAAAAGAGATGGAAAGTATAGAGAAACTAACTACTCTTTAGAAGGAAAAGTCTATGAAAATAGAAGTTTCATTGCCTCAGTTATTGAAGAGCATTTTCAAATAGATAAAACAATTTTTATAGGAACAGTAGGCTCAATGTGGGATAATCTTTATGAATTCTATTGTAAAAAATACAATATAGATTATGATGAAGAGTATGCTATGAGTTTATTTGAAACTATAGTAGAAGCTAATAAAGATATGGATATCTCTCAATTAAAAATAGAGAAGTTTAATAATATATTTAATGGAAAGATAGAGGGAAGAGTTACAAAATACGGGGTGGATAGTGAGCAGATATTTGATAACTTTAATATTATTTTAAACTTACAAGACACCCTTAAAGATGGAGATGAAGTATATATTGATATTACTCACTCTTTTAGATCTAATGCCATGTGGATGTTTTTAGTTATGAATTTTATAACAGATCTTATGGATAAAAATATTGAGATAAAGATGATCTCTTATGGAATGTTTGAAATAGCTGATAGAACTAGCAACATCACTCCAATTATTGATTTAAATGCTTTCTATAAACTTTTAAAATGGATTAAAGGAGCTCAATCTTTTAAAAATTATGGAAATAGTTATCTTTTATTAGATAATATTGAAAATGAAGAGTTGAGAAAAAAACTGAAAACTTTCTCTCATGCTATGAACCTTAATTATATTGGAACTTTAAAGCAAAATTTAAACTCTCTAAAAAAATTATTACCTGAAATTGATGAGATGAAAGGACCAGGTAAATTGCTTATACCTCAAATTGTAAGAGAGTTTGTAAAAGAGTTTGATGGAGTAAAAAAAGATTTTATTCTTCAAGTGAGATTGGCTAAGTGGCACTATAAACAAAGTAGATATGCTATGGCATATATCAATATTAATGAAGCAATAAAGGGATATGTAGCAGATGAGTTAAGGGAGTTTTATCCTGATAAAAGTGAAGAGGAATTACTAGATTATGCTAGAAAATGGTTCTTTAAATTAGAGCCTAGAGTTTCAAGACCAAACTTTAAAAAAGATAATGAAAACAAGAAGATAATAGAGTATTATAAGATTTTTGATCACAGTAGAAGGGTTAGAAATGATATTGCTCACTCTCTAGGGCAAAAGGATAGTGCAATAAATGATATAATAAGTTTAGAAAATTATTGTGCTAAATTAGAGGATATGTTATCTAAAGAGGGATTTATCTACAATTGGGAACTTGATAATAATCTATTAGAAAAATAATTTATGTAAAAACAGATAATTTTTAAGGTAACTCCAGCAATTTTTGTTGGAGTTATTTTATTGCCAACAAATTATTAAATTAAATATTTGATAAGTTTTACAAAAAAGTAAAAAAGGTGTTAATATATCTAAGTACCAACACCTAAAATCATCTATCTAATATTTTTTATTATTTTAAAGTACTAATATAATTTGTTGTTATTTTTTTCAAAAATGGAATTGTTAATATAGCTGTCATAAAATCTGCAAAGGGAAGAGCTAACCAAATTCCATTAATTCCTAAAAATTTCGGTAAAATTAAAAGTCCGATAAATACAAAGATAAAACTTCTCGACATACATATCACATTAGAAATTTTTGCTCTATCTATTGCTTGAAGATAAGCTATATTTACAAAGTTAAATCCTAAAAATGAAAGAGCTGCTGAATATAAGATAAACCCTTTTGCTGACTCTTTTATCAACTCAATATCTGAAGTAAAGATATTTACCATATATTTTCCTAAAAACAGTATTGCAATAAGTGAGATTATTGAAATTACAAAAGTAACCTTATGTGTATAGATAAGAATTTTTTTTATTCTTCCAAAGTTCCTTCTTCCATAGTTATAACTTACAATAGGTTGTATCCCTTGAGAAAGTCCAGTAAATAACATTCTAAACAACATAAAACTATATGAGATAATTCCATATGCAGATGTGGCAAAAACTCCAGCCTCTTTCATAAAGGCTATATTTAAAAGAACAGTGATTATAGCCACAGCAAATTCCAGTACAAAAGATGGAAAGCCAATGTTAATTATTCTTTTCATTATTCTAAAATCTAAATTTTTCCAAGAGAGATCAAGTTTAAAAGTTGACCCAACAAAATGTCTACAAAGATAGATAGCTGCAACTATTTGGCTGATGGCAGTAGCATAAGCTCCCCCTTCTATCCCTAAATGAAATTTAAAGATAAATAGATAGTCTAGTACTATATTCATTCCAGCCCCAATAAGAGTTGACTTCATAGCCCTTTTAGGTGCATTGTCACTTCTAACAACTGCATTTAAAGAGGTAGCTATCATTAAAAATGAAGTTGATACAGTACAAGGATACATATACCCTTTAATCATTGGCAATAGCTCTTCACTTGCTCCCAATGCCATCATTACTGGATTTGTAAATAGAAATATTGCTATTGCAACGATAATATACACTACAATATTTAGAAAAATTATGTGTGAGAAATATTTGTTTTGATATTTTATATCTCCTTTTTTAAAGGTTATAAGGGTAGCTCCCCCTATTCCAAACATCAAACTAAGAGCAACTGTAAAGTTAATAATAGGATACCCTATATTTACAGCAGCAATTCCAGCACTTCCTACCCCTCTTGTAATAAAAATTCCATCAGCTACTGTATACAAAAATGTCATAATCAAGCTTATAGTAGCTGGCATAGCAAAACTAATAAATAGTTCTGTAAGATTTCCATTTTCCAAATCCAACTTTTTTTTCATACTATTCCCCCTTAAATTTTTATAAAATTAATTTATGTATTATATATATGTTTTATATTATTATACAAGATTTTATAAAAAATTCAATATAAAAAGCCATTAAACCATAAAATTTTCTTTTTGCCAAAACAGTTATAATATCTCCTTTTCTTTTAATAAAAATAGCCCTCTATGAAACTTATTTTTATCATAGAAAGCTATTTAAAGCAGATACTTTATAATTTTTTCTCACTTTTATTTACTTTTTAAATATATTTAATTATCCGTTTTCACTATCCTCTTCAATTTTTACTTTGCTATTGTTATTAATATAGTAATAATTAAACCCTAATTTTCTCAACTCCTCTACACTTAAATTAGGATTATTATTTCTTTTAAAAATAAATTTGATATCTTGGTTTAAGAATTCTTTAATAACTAAAAAAGCCTCAATATCTTTTAACTCTAATAATTCAGGATCACAAGCATTAATATTATTTAGATTAAGAGGTGTATTTCTATCCTCTTTATAAATTTTTTTAAAATTGAAATTACAATTATTTATTTCACAATCTAATTTATCCCAATTTTTAACCCCTTTTATATCAAAAAACAGATCTTCTTCAGAAAGTTTAAGTGAGTTAGTTAGAGTGTGAACCCTTTCTAAAAATAATCCCCAGTCTAAAATATAGTTTAATCTTATGGTAAAAAAAAGTTTTTTATTTCCATATCCTTTTTCAATTGCAAGTTGATAAGATTTTTCTAAGATTTTAAGAATTAAAGTTTCAAATATATCCTCTTCAAATGCAAGTTGATACATAATCTCTTTGTCATCAAAACCAATAGCAGTAAAATCTTTTATAATTTTATAGCCATAGATAGAATTATCCTCGATATCGTAAACTGGAATAAAATTAAATTTTATTTTTTCGACAATTCTTTTAAAATAAAATTGTACCATAAAAACCTCCTAATACTAAAGGTTAAAATCTTTTACACCATCTCGAAGAATATTCAAATCTACAAATCTAAAGCTTTCAAGAGTCATATCATCAAATTCAGAAAAACTTTTTCTACCAGGAATTTTTTTAGCAATTCCAATAACACTATCAATCAATCTTTTTTGTTCCTCATCCTCAAAGATCTCTTTAGAAAGAGCAATTGATTTAAAAGGATTTTCAACATTTTCAAGATTGTACATAATAGGATCTGAAAGAAGTTTATGCCCCTGATAAATTTGTTCTTTTACTTTGTTTAAGATTTCTAAAAAATCTAATCTTTGAAAATAGAAAACTTCATTTGTTTCTTTATAGAAATTAAAAACCTTGTTGTTATTTGTAATAATAATAAATTCCATAAAAATCTACCTCCCGTTATTTTATTATCACATAAACTACAATTCGTCAAGATGTAGAGTGAGAAAAAAATAAAAAAGATAAATTTGAACGGAACTTAAATTATGAACTTAATTTAATTTTTTGATATAGAACTGCTATAATTAAAATATCAATGTACTTATTCTACAATAAACACAAATATCTGTATAAAAGAAAAAAGGAGAGAAAACTCCCTCCAATTTTCAGAAAAAAACTACTATAAAGATAGTATATCAAATTTTGTTGTTTTTGCAAGAAATATTTTACAAAAGTAGTAAAATATAAATTTTAATCGGCTTTTTTAATTTGGAAACTATAAATAATCATTAAAAGTCCAGCAAATAGAAGATAGAATCCTATTATCATTGGAAGGATAAAATCTAAAATTAAAGGACAAAGAATAATCATAACTCCAAAGATAACATCTAATATACCTCTAGTTACAGCAAGAGCTCTTAAACCATGAGTTTCAGGGATCTCGTTTGCAAAAGATTTTGATTTTGTAAAGATAAGTGAGAATCCTTTAAACATAATTAATATACCTATATATATTAAAAGTACAATTACACTTTGGAATGGATTGACAAATATACAGATAGCTGCAAGTATATCTATAATACCATTAAAAAGTATAAGTCCCCAATGGAAATACTTGTTGTGTCTACCTTTAAAAGCATAGTATACATTTAAAAATCCCATTAGTAAAAATCCATAACTTAATATATAGATAAGAGAGATAGAGAAAACCACAGGAGTAAATATTCCCATTGCTCCTGTAACAGCCAATAAGATCCCGATTATAAGGTAATAATACCAAATCTTCTTTAATGAACCTTTTAAATCAAAGATGTCAATAAAAACATTATCAGTTAACATAAAAAACCTCCAGTAAAATTTGTTTATCTACTAGAGGTATACTCCTAATAAAAGTTAATCCTTTTTATTTTGAAAAAAATTTATTATAAATGTTTCAACAGCTATCTCATCATCAATCATACCACTTTTAATATTAAATTCTATCTCAAGTATTTTTTGTAGCTTTTCTTCTAAAAACTCAACTTGAAAATCACCTATATTTTTAAATTTTAAAAATATTTGGTAAGGATGAAAATATCCATTATCTCTTTTAAAATATTTTTTTACATTTTCAAAGATAGAATCATTAAACTTTTTATAAGAGGTATTTTTAGTTATTATATCCTCTTTAGCAAGGAGTGCTATCTTTAAGTTTAAAATCAATTCTTCAGAGATAATATATAGAAATCCCATATACTCCTTTTCATTTTGTAAAAACTCTAAAAGTGGAGTAACTTTTTTTTGATATAAAAACTCCTCAATAAGCTGTTTATGATTGTACTCTTTATTGATAGATAAGATAGGCATTACCTTTGTGAGATTAAAAAGTTCACCATCTAAGAAGTTTTTAACCTTTTCAGCCTCATTTTTTATCTTGAAAAAATCATTTCCCACTATCTCAATAAATTTTTCAGCCTCATATTCTGAGATATTAAGCTCTTTTTGAACAAAAAATATACCTGCTTTTTTCTCATTTTCCTTTCTAAAACATATAACCTTAGCTATCTCCTCTATAACTTTCATAGCTTTTTTAGGAACTTCATTTTTTATCTTTCCATAATCACTTAAAAATTCTTCATATACGATTATTATCTCTTTTTGAGCTAAACTAAAAAGTTTTAAAGATTTAAAAAAAGATTCAAGATTTTTTATCTCTTCAGCTCTCTTTAAAATTATCAGCTCTTTAGGAGAGAACATTGAATTAGTAGAAACAATTTGAAAAAACTGCTCCTCCTCTTTTTGAGAGGCATCAAAAAATATTTCAGGAATTTTAGGAAACTCATTTTTTATCTTTTCCACTAACTCTTCATATTTTATTTGAAGTGGTGAAGTGTCACCATGTAAAAAATATAGCATTATATCCTCCTAACAATTAAAATATTCATTAATCATTATATTATTTTTTAGATAAAAAATCAAAGGGTTTACCAAAATTATAATTTAACAATAAATTTAAAAAACTTTAAGTATTTTTTTATAAATTAAGGTATAATAAAGTTAACTTTAGAGTAGGAGAGAAAATATTAATGAAAAAAATAGTAAGCAAAAGTTTTATACTTAACTTTTTTTATGGAGTACTATGGTTTGCACCACTGTATTTTTTTGTTAGAGATTTTTTTAATATTAATGATATAGGGATTATTTTTGAACGAGACACATTTAACATAATGTTGTTTTCTATAAAGCAGGGGTTATACTCAACTTTAATAGCTCTACTTGTAGCATTGATACCAGCTTATTTAACAGCATATGAAAGGGGAACTATAAGCAAATTGTTGCAAGGGTTGCTTTTTATTCCATTCTTTTTCCCTGTAATATCAACAGTTACGATTTTTTCCATAATCTTTAACTTGGAATTTTTCAGAAATTTAAATATTTTGTATACTTTAAAAGCTATTGTAATAGCCAATGTTTTTTATAACTCACCTATCTTTATAAAATATATAAGTGAGGGATTAAAAAGGATTCCAAAAGAGATTGTTGAAGCTATGAAATTAGATGGAGCTGGAAAGATAAAAATATTTTTTTCGGGACAACTTCCTTTGATAATGCCACAACTTTTTAGAGCCTTTATATTGGTTTTTACCTATTGTTTTGTAGGATTTGGGATAATTCTTTCATTAGGGGGAATACAGTTTTCAACTTTAGAAGTTGAGATAGCAACAACTTTAATGAGTGATCTAAACTTTTCTAAAGCTATGATATATGGATTATTACAATTTGTTATCCTTATAATTTTAAACTCTATTGGTGGAAAGATAACTGAGTATGAGTTAGAGGGAGAAGAGGAGATTCAGAAACAAAATCTCTTTATGAGAGGGTATTCAATAATATACTTGATACTCCAATATTTTGTTGTATTTTCAAGTGTGGTATTCTCTTTTTATAACTATTATATAGGTAAGTTTTCTCTTGATGCTTATAAAAGGATATTTTCTCAAGAGTTCAACGAGGAATTTGAGGTTATAAAGGGGATTGTAAATTCTATTGGAATCTCAACAGTTGTGAGCTTTATAACAGTTATCTTTATATATCTGATTATTAAAAATTACAATAGATTGATAGATATTATAATCTTTGCCAATCTAGGGGTATCAGGGGCTTTTTTAGCTATCTCACTTTTTTATCTAAATGTGCTATTTGATATTCCATTGATTGCTCTCCTGATAGTTGGATATGTATTGAGTAGTATCCCTGTTGGGTATTCATTTATGTATCAATATATAAAGAAGTTTCCTAGAATTTTGTTGGAAAGCTCTATGTTAGATTGTAATAATGGTTTTGAAAGATTTAGATATATTGAGTTTCCTATTTTGAAAAATCTATTTCTATCAGCATTTTTACAGATATTTGCCATTGTATTTGGAGAGTTTACAATAGGTTACACTATGCAGCTAGAGGACCTGTTTCCTGTGGCATCACTGGTAAACTATTCAATGGTAGCAAATAAAAAATATTTGGAAAGTGCTGCTTTTAGTTCAGTTATTTTAATTGTTGTGTTTATGTTTTTTATTATTGGAGAATATTTTAAAGATAAAGAGTAGTTTTAGGGGGTAAAAATGGTTAATTTTGCAATAATTGGAACAAGCTCAATAAGTGAAAAATTTATTGGAGCATTAAAAAATAGTGGTAAATGCAATCTTTATGCACTACTTTCAAGAAGCGAATCAAAGGGAAAAGAGTTTGCTAAAAAACATGGAATTGAAAAGGTATATACAGATATTAATGAGATGCTAAAGGATGAAAAAATAGTTGCTGTATATATAGCCTCACCAAATGGAAAGCATTTTGAACAGACAAAATTGGCTTTAGAGGCTAAGAAAAATGTTATCTGTGAAAAGCCTATTGTGCCAAGTGTTGAGGAGTTTGATATATTGGTAGATTGTGCTAAAAGAAATGGTGTTGCTCTTATGGAAGCTATGAGACCAACAATGAATCCTAACTTTAAAATAATTAAAGATAGTTTAGAGAAAATAGGGGATATTAGACAATTTATGTTGAAATATTGTCAATACTCATCAAGATATGATCTTTTAAAAGCTGGAGAGGTAACAAATATCTTTAATAAAGAGATGAAAGGGGGATCTCTCTATGATATAGGAGTTTATCCATTGTATTTTGCTATTGCAATGTTTGGAGAGCCAGAGGAGTATTTTGGATATAACTATATATTAGAAAGTGGTGTAGATGGTTGTGGCTCAATTCTGTTAAAATATAAGGATAAAATAGGGAATATTTCATACTCTAAGATAACTGATGAGAGATCTCAAAGTGAGATTTTAGGAGAAAAGGGATCTATTGTAATAGATAAGGTTTCACAAGTTAAAGGGATAAAGATAAAATATAGAGATGGAAAAGAGGAAGATATAGAACTGGAAGTAGCTGAAAATGATATGATTTATGAGATAGATGAATTTGTAAATCTTATTAAAAAAGGTGAGATTGAATCTAAAGTAAATAGTTTTGATATATCGAGAAAAGTTGTAGAGATAATGGAAAAACTAGCTAATAGATAGGTGGATTATGTGGGGGATATTTAAAAAGAGGGATAGAGAAAAGGCAGTAGATGAGGATAGAATTTTTACAAGAAAGATAGATAAAGAAAATCTACTGAAAAAAGATTTAAAAAGAGAGCTAGAAAGAAATATTAAAAATTTAGAGAAGAGAGAGGTAAAAGAGATTGATACCTCTCTTTTAAACAAGAATTACAAGATTGACTATAAAAATTCTCTCAACGAAGAGCAACTAAAGGCATTGACTTCGATAGAGGGGCAGTATTTGGTGATAGCTGGGGCAGGCTCTGGAAAAACAAGAACTATAATATATAGAACAGCTTTTTTATTGGAGCAAGGGATAAAAGAGGAAGAGATTTTAATGGTAACCTTTACTAGAAAAGCTGCTGATGAGATGAAAAGCAGATTGGAAGATCTACTTGAAAGGGATATAAAAGTTGAGATTGGGACATTTCACTCTTTTTGCATGAAATTAATGGGAAAAAATAGGAATCTATTTAATTTGGAAAAAATTATAGTAATAGATGAGAAAGAGAAAAAAAGTATTATAGGGGTAATTATTAGAGAGAAAAGATTAAAATTAGAAATTGGAAAAGAGAGGGTTTTAAATATAATTGAGGGGCTAGAAAAGGGAAAAAATATAGATGATATCCTTACTGAAAAGGAGAAAGAGTACAAGGAACCTCTTGAAAACTTAATAAGAGATTATAAAAAATATAAGAAGATCAATAGGTTGTTTGATTTTAATGATCTAATAGATAAAGTCCTTATAAAGCTAAAAAGTGACATTGATTTTAGAAGATATCTTCAGAAAAAATACAGATATATAATTGTTGATGAGTACCAAGATACAGATAAAAAGCAGAGGGATATATTGAAGATGATCTGTGGAAAAGATGGGAACTTAATGGTAGTTGGAGATGATTATCAAAGTATATATGGGTTTAGAGGGGCAGAGTTTGAAAATATTTTAAGATTTAATGAGGATTTTCCCAATAGTTATCTTATAAAGTTAGAGAAAAATTATAGAAGTACAGAGGAGATAGTGGAGTACTCCAATAAGATAGCCTCTAAATTTCATCTGAAATATAATAAGATTGCAAAATCTACTGGGAGAAGAGGGGGTAAACCTAATATTTTAAAATTTAAAGATGAAAATCTCCAAAATAGATTTATAGTTGAAAAGATATTGAAGTTTCAGAAAGATGGAATAAAATATGGTGATATGGCTATTATTTACAGGGATAGATATAGTGTAATTAAGTTGGAAAAACTTTTATTAGAAAATAGCATTCCATATGAAAAGAAGATAGACAACAATGTTCAAGAGTTTGAAGTTGAGCTATATTTAAAGCTTTTAAATCTAAAGAGAGAGCCTGAAAGTATTCTCTACTGGGAAGATATTTTAGAATATATTCCTAAAAATAGTAAGATCTCTGTTTTTGATATATTAGATAGAAAAGAGAAAAACTCAAAGATTTTAAAAATATGTAAATGGTTAGAAAATGATTATACTTTAGAAGAAAGTTTGAAAATATCTATGAATTTAATGGAAGATATTATTCAAGATAGAGTACTGAAATTTGAAAAAATAGCTGAAATAAATTCAAAAATTAATCTAAATATTAATTTAGAAAACTATATTAAAGAATTTAATAGATATTTAACTAAAAAAGATAGTGATAATAAGGTAGCTCTGATCTCTGTTCACAGTTCAAAGGGGCTAGAGTGGAAGGTTGTTTTTATTCCTATGATGTTAGAGGGTATCTTTCCAAGTAGTTTAAGTGAGGAGAATTTAGAAGAGGAGAAAAGGCTATATTATGTAGCTTGTAGTAGAAGTAAGGAGTTTTTATATCTCCTCTATCCAGAGTATTTTTATGAAAAATTGGGGTATTTTAACAAAAAATCCTCTTTTTTAAAGTTCTAATTTTTAACTATATTATTTATTTTTGTATTATAAAAAATATTATCCCAATATCAACAAAAGCCGTAATTTACTAGAGAATATTAGAATCCCTTAGCGAAATGTAGTTAAGAAAATGCAACGTGTTTGAGCGAAGTTTACGGAGCGAGTTTTGCATTTTCAACGGAATGAGCCTAGGGATTCTTTATTCTTTAGTATGAAGGCTAGTTGATATTAAAAATATAAGTTTTACTTTATAATCTCTTTTAGTTCTAAAATACTTTTTATTTTAAAATCTGGGATAATATCACTGTTATTTTCCTCATTTTCTAAATTTATCCAACAAGTTTTAATTCCACCATTGATACCACCTTTAATATCAGCAGTTAAAGAGTCACCTACAATTATAACTCTATCCTTAGGAATGTCACCTATCTTTTCAAAAATATAGTCAAAATATCTTTTATCAGGCTTATTGAACCCAACCTCTTCAGAGATAAACATATAATTCATATATTTATCCAATCCGACTTTTTTCATTCTTTTTATCTGGATATCTTTTCCCCCATTTGAGGCAGTAGCCATCTTAACTTTACCATCAAAATATCTGCAAATCTCATCTGCTCCATCTAAAAGATATGCTCCCTCTCCCAATCTTTTTCTAAATTTTATATTAGACTCTTTAGTATCCCCAGTTAAACCATATTCACTAAAAAGTTGATCAAATCTAGCATAACCAAGTTTATCTTTATCAATATTCCCTTTTTCTAGTTCTTGCCAAAAGAAAATATTGATCTTATGATATCTAGTGTAAATGTTTTCATTAAACTCAAAACCATACTCTTCAAAAGTTTCTTTTAAAGCATTTTTTTCTGTAAGATTAAAATCTAAAAGTGTACCATCTATATCAAATAGTATTAAATCAAAATTCATCTTTTCACTCCTGTTTTTTTATAAGATTATATCATAAAATATGTATCTTTGAACAATATTTATTTTATATTGAAAATTCCCTTTTAAAACTTCTATAAAAATGTTAAAATTTAGGGAGAAATTAAAATAGGAAAAAGAGGAAGATATGGCAGTTTATACATATTTAAGTAAAGAGGACATAAATAATATAGCAAAAGAATATGATTTAATGGTATACTCCTTTGAAGGTATTCCAGAGGGAATCTTAAATACAAACTATCTTTTAAATACAGATAGAGGGAAATTTATTTTAAGAGTTCTTGAGGGAAATAGAAGTTTTGATTCTGAAAAAGAGGAGCTAGATTTTTTATTGGAATTAAATAAAATAATTCCTTGTACAATCCCTTATAAAACTAAATCTGGTGAAACTTTGATAAGATATAACAATAAACTTATGAGCCTTTTTTATTATATTGATGGGGAGAAAATAGAAAAAATTACACCTGATTATCTTAAAGAGATTGGGATATTATTGGGAAAATTACATAATTTTTCTCAAAATAAGATTATAAGTAGAAAAACAAGAATAGATGAAAACTACTATTTTAAAAAGTTAAATTTGAAATCTGTTAATATTCCAAAGGTTGATATAGATGAGATTTCAAAATTGTATAATAAGCTATCAAAAATAGATTTTACCTCTCTTCCACATGGAATTATACACAATGATATCTTTCCAGATAATGTCTTTGTTAAAAATAATAAAATTGTAGGGATTCTTGATTTTAATGATGCTACAACTGCTCCCTTTATTTTTGATATTGGAATTGTGATTAACTTTTGGATTAGAATTAAGAGATTTGATTCTACACAAGAGAGAGAGTATATAAAAATATTTTTAGATGCCTATGAAAGCATAAGGAAATTAACTTCTAAAGAGTGGGAGTTATTGGATATGGGTATATTGAAAATGGCATTGGCATTTATTTTAGTTAGGATAGATAGGCTTATTGTGAGAAAAGAGGAGAGTGCTTTAATAGAAGAGAAAAGTTATAAAGAGTTGATGTTACTGTTAAAATATTTTTAAACTAATAAAGTAACTACTCAGCTATGTAGTTTACAAAAAATTAAAAATCAGCTAAAAATTAGGAGAATTTGCTTAGTGCGGATTCTCCTTTTTAACTGATTACTGGAAGCATTATGTCACA
>JADYUE010000008.1 GCA_021531615.1 Fusobacterium varium
TTTAGCGTCAGATTTCGTAACTCTCTCTAATATTCTTCTCCAAATTCCATTTTAGCTGATATTAGGAAAATTAAAAATAAATTATCCCTAACTTTAAGTTAATGTTAAAAAGAAATTTAGATAACTTTAATTGACTAATAATCGCTAAATACAAAGGTACTTTGTCAAAAGCTAGGGATATGCTAGATAAATGAAATTAGCTAAATAAATTTAATTTATTTTTCATCAATATATATTTTTAAATTACTAACTAACATATCAATTGCAATTCTGTTTTCTCCACCTCTAGGAATAATCACATCTGCATAACGTTTGCTAGGCTCACAGAACTCAAGATACATAGGTTTTACAGTAGTAAGATATTGATTTTTTATAGACTCAAAACTTCTACCTCTCTCATTCATATCTCTTTCAATTCTTCTTAAAATCATCTCATCAGTATCTGTATCCACAAATATTTTTACATCAAAAAGTTCTCTTATTTCAGGAACAGCAAATATTAATATCCCCTCAACTACAATTATCTTTGATGGATTAATTTTAACAGTTCCCTCTTTTCTTGAGTGAGTAGTAAAATCATAGATAGGTCTTTCAATTGATTCACCATTTTTCAGAGCCTCAATATGCTTTTTTAATAACTCGAACTCTATTGAATCAGGATGGTCAAAATTTACCTTTGCCTTTTCCTCTAAACTCATATTAGTTAATTCTCTATAATAAGCATCTTGTTCAAGAAGAGTGGCAACTTCAGATTCAAAAGCCTTAACTAAATTATTAGCAACAGTTGTTTTTCCACTTCCACTTCCTCCTGCTACTCCTATTAAAATGCAATTTTTCATATTATAATCCTCCTAATAGATAGACATCTAAACTTATTTCTAGTTATTATATCATGTTGTATAAAAAAAATAAATATTTCTCTTTAACTTATTTACTGAATCTTTTCAGAGCAAAATTTGAAAAAGAGAAGATAAAAAGCATAATCATAGTTACCCAAAGAGCTGTCAAGGCTCCCTTAGATATCCATATATCAAGAATTACCCCAACAAGAACAAAACTCCAAGATGTAAGAGCATAACAGAGTGTATGATCTGCGAAGGCTGAACTTTTAAGCTCAGGGTCAGTAACCCTTAAAAGAAGAAGTCCAGTTATAAATATACCTGTATTCATTCCAAAACTTATAATTCCATGTTCAAACCAATCCTCTTTTATATACCACTTACTAAAAAAGAAAATATAGATAAAAGTAGATATAAACCCAAGAGTAACAAGGAAAATTATCGGTACAATATATTGAACTATGATTTTTACTGGCATACTTGCAATAGCTGCTATAATTGCATATTCTGTAAGCATCCCTGAAAGTTTACTCTTTACTTTGCTATCAACAAGATGTTGAAGTTTCAGTTTACACATAATTCCCCAAACCCCAAACATTAGAAAAATAGCATATGTCCATACAGCTATACTTTTTAGATATACAACATTGTTAGCCTTTATAAAATTAAAAACTACATAGGCTAAGGCAGTAACACTTAAAATTAGAGCAGCATGAAATCCTAAACTATCAATAGATGTAGAGAGAGTTGTTTCCCTTCCAAGAGAATTTTGCTTACTTATCTCACTTTCATACCCTACTTTTAAAGCTGTGGGAATATTTTCAGGTTTCTCTATATATTTACACATTTTTTTTCTAGCTCCAATATTGATAACCAACATACCAAGAAGAATCCCTCCCACAAGTCCGAAAGTTGCAATAGTTGAACCAACCCCTTGAGAGATATTCCAATACTCAAGATTTTTCTCTTTTAACATATTGGATAGAATACCGATAGTTCCATGCCCACCAGCAAAAGCAAATTCAAGTTCAGCCCCAAATATAGGGTAGATAGTGGGAATAAACCTTTTTAAAAATAGATATGAGATGATACCTACTCCTAATTGTAACATAGTAACCCCCATCATAATTAATCCATGAGGTAAGATCACTTTAAATTTATCTTTAGGTGCTAAAGTTAAACCTAGGGGTATTGATGCAACAATGGGAACTATTAATGTACTGGGAATTTTTGCATATATGCCTATATACTCCTTTGGAATAGGGAGTAATAGCAGTAAAAAACCTCCTATTACAGAAGCTGGTAAAAATAGATTTTGTAAAATTTTTATCTTGGCTCTCAAAGCTACCCCTATAAGTAGAAAGCAACTTAAAAGTCCAAGACTGTAAATAAAAGTCAAATTCATTTGTTCCTCCTAAAAAAAGTTGTGCTAATATAATATCACATTTTTTAAATAAAACTAGCATAATTTTTAGCAAAAAAAATATAATATGGTATACTTATATTAAGAGATATTATGGTAAAAGAGGTGATAAAATGACAAATAAAGAGAAATTTGAATATGTAATCCATACTAATGAGCTTGAAGGACACATTTTTGCTGAAAAAGAAAAGGAGATTATAAGAAAAGTTGCTGAAGGGGAAATGAGTTCAAAGGAAGCTTTAGAAATATTTTCAAAATCAACTAAAAATTTAGATTAAAAACTATTGAAAATATATGCAGATAAATGGTATCATTATAAAATACAATGTTTTAGGGGGAAAAGAAAATGAAAAAACAGATTATGTTGGGAATGTTTGGTTTTATTGTAATTATATTTTTATTTTTAGCATCTACATCTTTCTATACAGTTAAAACTGGAGAGGTAGCAATAGTTTCAAGCTGGGGGAAGGTTTCAAGAATTGACAGAGAGGGATTAAACTTTAAAATTCCAATTGTTCAAACAAAAGAGATTATGGAGATCAGAGATAAAATATATAATTTCGATGATATGTCTGTAAGTACAAAAGATATGCAATCTATAATTTTAGATCTTACTGTGCAAAGTTTTGTTTCAGATCCTGAAAAGTTATATAGAGCTTTTAAAGGTATGCACGAAACAAACTTTATTGCTCCAAGAACTAAAGAGGTAGTACAAGCATCTATTAGTAAATATACAATAGAGGAGTTTGTATCAAAAAGACAAGAGCTAAGTAATATGATATATCAAGATCTGAAAGATGATTTTGAGGCTTATGGTTTAGCTGTTTCAAATGTTTCTATTACTAACCACGATTTTTCTATGGAGTATGAAAAGGCTATTGAGGCTAAAAAAGTAGCTGAACAAGAGGTTGAGAGAACTAAGTTTGAACAGGAAAAAATAAGGGTTGAAGCTGAAAATAAAGTGCTTTTAGCAGAGTATAAATTAAAAGAGAAAGAGTTACAAGCAAAGGCTAATGAAGTTGAAGCTGCCTCACTTTCTCCAGTACTTCTTCAAAAAATGGCACTTGAGAAATGGGATGGAAAACTACCTCAAGTTAGTGGAGAAAATACACAACCTATTATTAAACTTAGTAATTAAAATATCTATATAGAAGAAAAAAGGATTAGCTTTAAATATAGAGCTAATCCTTTTTGTTTCTTCTCTCTCTCTTTTTTTCCTCGTAAAAAATAATTATACCTATAATTGCTAATATAGTTTGAAGAATTACAAGAAAAGTAGATGGGTAAAAGAATTTTTCTATTAAACCAATAATAATATTTATACAAACAATTCCAATAACATAGTTCATACTTATAACCTCCAATTTATACTAAAATATCATATTTTTTAATAAAAAGCAAAGAAATTATAAATTTTTTACATAAATTTTACATTACAAATAATGACTTAAAGAAAAGTACGATTAATTTTATCATAAAAAAACTTATTATTTTAAAATTTGATTTTTTATATAAAAACTGATATAATTAAATTACCTAGAACCCGTATGGGTAACTTAAATAATTATGGTATCAAGTTCAGAATATCAGCCCTCAATTTTGGGGGCTTTTATTCTGCCCTTGAACAAGGTAGAACCATAATTATTTAAGGAGGTACAGAGATGACTGTAACTGTTCATCAGCTAACAATTAATCTTGATGGAGGAGCAATTCTTCTAGGTGGATTACTTCTTCTCATTTTTATTTTGTTAGTAAGGAAATACAAATAGTCAATTCTGACCTCACACCCTACGGGGTTTTTTAATTTAACATAAAAATAAAGACTTATTATTTTAAAATTTGATTTTTTATATAAAAATTGATATAATTAAATTGCCTGTAAGGGACTGTAATGTAATAAAAAACGCTATGAGATAAGCTTTCACTTTGGTGGAGGCTTTTTTCATTTTTATAAACTATTTTTTACATTATAATAATATATTATTTCAAGGAAAATCTCTTGATAATTTGAAAATAATATAAATTGAGGTATAATATTAGTATAGAAAATGTTTACAAAAGGAGAAAAATATGGGACATCATCACGAAAATGAAGAGATACTTTTAAGCAATTTAATATATTTGATGGATATGGGAAGTTATGATGGGCATAATACTTTAAATATATATTCACTAAATCTTAAAATCTCTGTTTACCTAAACAATGTTCAGCAAAATATGGTACAAGCAATCTTTTCAATAGAGCATCCTGAATTTGAAGAGGAGATAATAGAATCTGTTGCAGGAGCAGGGGAGAATACTAAAAGAGCCTTAGAAAGTGCAGCTAATAATTTTTATGAATCAATTATGATACCATTGTTAGCAGGGTTAAATGGTGTTGATAGTGACAAGGTTGAGGTTTTACTTCAGAAAAAGTTACATATATTTAAAAAGTATGAAAGTGATATAGTGTGTGTAGGTAAAAAAGAGAATATGCACACCCATAAAGAATCTTTATATGATAGGATAAAAGATAAACTTCCCCAATATATAGGAACAAAAAAAGTTTATATGGTTAAGATTTTTGCTTCATTTAGTATTGATAAATATATTTGTGAGGTGAGATTAAATGGAGTTTTAGTTCCAGCATTAACAGAGATAATTGAGGAATATGCAAGGGAGTGGGAAGATATAGGCAGTTATTATACAGAAAAACAATGTGCATTTTTTGTGCAAGATGATACTACTTATGAGATCTGTCCATACAGTAGAAAAGAGGCTATTGATGGAGCATTGAAATTTATAAAGCTTTTTGAATCTGGAAAAGAGTATGAGGCAATATATGCAGATATGGAAAGCTTTGCTAAAACAAAAGATTTAGCTACAGAACTATTTTTCTTAATTCCTGAGATATATTGTGAAGTTATAATCAACAGTGTGAAATATAATGACATAATTGTGATTATGAAAGATAATGGAGAGGTTGAAAGTATACATTCCACACAGATGAGAGTTTACAATTATATAAAAGAGGCTATTTATACACATTTGGATAGGGAACACCCTTCAGATGAAAAAATTTTTAATGTAATCTCTTTAAGTGCAAGATATCTCTCTATAAGCAATGCTTTGGAAAAGGGAGAAAAGGAATTAAAAGATATAGATAGTGCTTACTTAACTATTCCTGTTGATAAAAGTTATAAATTATTTTAAAGATTATAATTTTTTTTAAGAATTAAAATTAATTATTGACTAAATATAGAGTATATTGTTAAAATATAGATAGAATTATTCTATAATTTCGTAGAAATATATAAAAGGAGCAGAAAATGGAAGTTATTTATCAGAAAAGAGAAAAAATTAGAAATGAAAATAGAACTTTTAGATTTCTTATAGATATAAGAGAGTTTAATAAACTTGAAATATCTCAATATTTAAATATAAGTATTCCTACTGTTACAAAAATAGTTGATAAATTTTTAAAAGATAAACTTATAATAGAAATTGGAACAGAACAAGGAAAATTAGGAAGAAAAGCAACTAGATATAGATTTAATCCTGATGCTTATTTCTCAATTGGGATAAAAATTGAAAAAGATTATCTAGCTATGGTTCTTACTAATTTAGATGGAACTATTTTAAAAAGAACAACTGTTCATGAGGAGTTTGTTAATGAGGAAAACTTTGTTTTTCTTTTAATAAATGAGTTGAAAAAATTTTTATGGGAATTTGATAAGAAATCTTCATTAAAGGGTATAGGAATTGTACTTCCTGGAATAGTTGATCCTGCTAATTCACTTATAAAGATTGGTGGTAGTTTCTCTATTTCAACAGAGAGCCTAAAGGAGATTGAAGAGGAATTTGAATTGCCAATATACTTAGAAAATGAGGCAAATGCAGGAGCTATTGGTGAATATCTAATGAATAGTCACGAATTAGCTGAAGTAAAAAATATGTTGTTCCTATCTATTGATACAGAGATAGGATCTGGAATTATTGTGGATAAGGTTTTATATAGAGGTGGAAAAGAGAATAAAGCTGGAGAGATTGGACATATAACTGTTGTTCCAGATGGAAGGGAGTGCAGTTGTGGTTTTAAAGGTTGCTTAGATCAATATTGTTCAAATATAGCCTTAGTGAGAGATTTTAAAGAGGCATTTAACTATAATTTTGAAGAGTATGATGAGATCTTCCAAAGTGAATATATAGATACACCAAAGGGTAAGGAGATTATAGAAAATTATGTAAAATACTTGTCTAGAGGAATTTTACCTGCTCTATTACTTTTAAATCCTGAAAAGATAATTATAGGTGGAAAAATTTGTAACTATAAAGAGTATTTTGAAGAGCCATTGAAGGAGTTAGTATTTAAAAATAATAGTTTTTATGATAACTCAAATATATTGGAATTTTCAACTTTGGCAGATACAGCCTCTCTATTAGGAGCAGCTTTTTTACCTCTTAGCAATTTATATAGAACAGAAAAAGAATAATTATATTAAACTGTTGTAATTAGTAGTTTGTAGCTATAAATTTACAACAGTTTTTTATATGGGTTTTATAATTATAGATAGTTAGTAGTTGCAAAATTATAATAGTAACTACTCACCTATTACCTATAAATATTATAAAAAGTAAAATTTTATCCCAATATCAACTAAAGCCGTAATTCACTAGAGAATATTAGAATCCCTCAGCGAAATGCAGTTAAGAAAATGCAACGTGTTTGAGCGAAGCGAGTTTTGCATTTTCAACGGAATGAGCCATAGGGATTTTTTATTCGCTAGTATAAAGGCTAGTTGATATTAAAAATATAAGTTTTGAAAACTGAACTTTAAAAGCTAACCTAGTATCATAAAAATTAAACTTTAAGCTAGCTAATTTTTATAGAATTTGATTAGCTGAGTAGATACTTATAATAATTAAAAAAGCTGATGAGAATTATCCATCAGCTTTTAAAACTATTTATAAATATTTACCCAAATTTGTAAAATTGAAACAACTATAATTCCTGCTATAAAAAATAGTGTAGCACTTCTATGTTTAGAAGAAAGCAACATATTTATAATTTTAGCTACAACTACTAATCCAGCTCCCACTCCAAGAGCAAAAATAGCAAGTGGTAAAATATATAGATTATTAGCAATTTCAACTAAAGAAGAATACTCTCTAATATGTACAAGTCCATCAAAAAATCCACTGATAAACCCAAGAATATTGTAATATTCACCTATCATTAAAAGTAGAAGAGAACCTGAAATCCCTGGAATTATCATAGCCCCAGCAGCAAGAGAACCACATATAAAAAGCTTGATACAGTAGCCAAAAGTTATAGTTTTTACCAGTTCATTTCCACCACTATTTCCACCAAAGAAATAATCAAGAAAAACAAATATCAAAGTAAATATTGCCCCTAAAATAAAGAACAATCTATTTTTATTGCTACTTTTATCCTCCCACTTAACAATATAGGGAATTGATGGAATAATCAGTAAACTAAAGAAACCAGCAGTTGATTTAGGATAGTTAGTAAAACAAAACTCAATAATTTTAGCAAAAAGTCCTATTCCAATTCCTGCTCCTATACCAATAATGCCAAGAAACTTTGCATATTCAATTTTTTTCTTTAAAGGAACAGTTAAAAAATTTCCAATAGCCTCAGTAAGCTTATCATATACACCTAAAATAACTGCTAATGTCCCTCCAGAAACTCCAGGCATAATATTAGCTACACCTATTACTATTCCTTTAAAAAATAGCTTTAACATTGTAAAAAATCCCTCCATCTATTATAAATCATTTTTTAGTTGATCAAATCCATTGATAACAACATCTATTTTACCAGTTTCTGGATCCATAATCAACCCATGAACTGCTACATCATCAGGAAGTAATGGATGATTTTTAACCTTAGCCACAGTTTGCTCAACAGATTCTTCAATACAGTCAAAACCATGTAACCATGTTTTTACATCTATTCCAGAGTTTAAAAGAATATTTAAAGTTTTTTCTTCAATCCCTTTCTCCTTCATCTCTTCTACAATTTTAGTTGTATTAAGTGAACTTACTCCACAATCATAATGTCCAACGATAAAAACCTCTTTTACATCAAACTCATAGACACAGATTAAAATACTCCTCATAGCACTTCCAAAAGGATGAATAACTAAACCACCAGCATTTTTAATAATCTTAGCATCACCATTTTTTAGGTTCATAGCTTTAGGTAAAAGTTCTGTAAGTCTAGTATCCATACAAGAAAGGATAACCATGCTTTTTTCTGGATACTTTGTTGTTCTGTACTTTTCATACTCCTTTGAATCAACGAAATTTTTATTAAACTCTACTATCTCTTTTAAATTATTTTTTCTTTCCATTTTTCACCTCACAATAGTTTTATATCAAACTAACAATATATAAATTACTACTAAGTAATTTTATATTACTAAATCATTTTAGTCAAGAATAATATTGTCTTACTATTTTTTATTTTAAATGTCTACTATATATTATTGTAAGAATTATATAAAAAGTTAAAATTAGAAAAATAATAGGAGTGTTTATAAATTTTGAATACTATTTTTAGTCCGATAATTAATAAATAAAAACTTAATCAAGAAACAAATCCAACAAAACCCACTAATTAATAAAATCTGATGATTTTGAAAATTATGTCGAAAGGGAAATTTATTTAAATAAAAAATATAAAAATAAAAAGCTAAAAGTGAGAATTGGAAATTTAAAAATTGATAATAGTAGAGAGGTAGTACAATATATTGATTTTGTAAAATGTTAGTAAAAGAATAGAAAGGTTCACGTATACCAGCAGCATTGAATAAATGTCTTTGCTGCTGATATACTTAGTAAATTAAATTATGTTTTAAAGTTTTTTTCTTTTACGTAATCCAGCAAAAATAGATCCTGATATATTGTGCCAAACACTGAAGATAGCTCCAGGTAGAGTAGCTAATGGATTTAGTGCAAAATTAGCAACAGCTAATGATACTGCAAGTCCACTGTTTTGCATACCTACTTCAATAGCAACAGCAGTAGCCTTTTTATATTCAAATTTGAATAATTTAGCTGCGATTAGACCTCCCGTAATTCCGGCAAAGTTGTGAAGTATAACCACAGCAAGAACTAATAATCCACATGTTGCTATTTTGCTAGCATTAGCACCGATTATTCCAGAAATTATAAGAATAATAGATGTAGCAGATATCAATGGCATAATATATAAGAATTTTTGGATATAATCTCTTAAAAGATGCCTAATAATAAGTCCTGAAAGTATTGGAATAAGTATAACATTTACTACAGATTTAAACATCAATAGTAGAGATACATCAACCCATTTTCCAGCTAAAGCATATACAAGAAAAGGTGTAAAAATAGGTGCAAGTAATGTAGAGACAATAGTCATTCCTACAGATAGAGGAACATCTCCATCAGCTATATAAGTAATTACATTACTAGCTGTTCCACCAGGGCAACACCCAACAAGTATAACTCCAAGAGCAAGATCAGGCTCAAGATTAAGTCCATATGCAATACCCCAAGCTGTTAAGGGCATAATTACATATTGAAGGACACATCCAACAAGTATATATTTAGGTTGAAGTAAGATATTTTTAAAATCTTCTGCTTGAATAGTCATTCCCATTCCAAACATAGCCACTCCTAAAAAAATAGCAGTATACTTAGTCATCCATGAAAAATTATCAGGGATAAAAAAAGCTATTACAGAAAATATAATAATAATAAAACTGATATTTTTTAGGATAAATTTATCTATATTTTTCAGCCAATTCATATTACTGCACCTTATAAATAAAGTTGTCTATAAGACGAGTTTTTCCAATATAAACAGCCATTGCAACTAAAACATCTTTTTCTACTGTTTCAACAGGTTGCATATCTTCAAGTCCAACTATTGATACATAGTCTATTTTAGCAAGAGGCTCTTTCTCTATAACGTTTATCATCTCTTTTAAAACATTCTCTACTTTACTTCCGATAGAAATAACTTCTTTTCCTCTATTAATAGATCTAGAAAGACAAAGAGCTGCTTTACGTTCTTCAGGATTCAAATATGTATTTCTTGAAGATTTAGCAAGTCCATCTTCTTCTCTTACAATAGGACAACCAATAATTTCTATATCAAAATTCAAATCCTTAACCATTTTTTTAATTATTGCTAATTGTTGTGCATCTTTCTCTCCAAAATAAGCACGATCAGGAGTAACTATATTAAATAATTTTGTAACTACTGTACATACTCCTTTAAAATGGATAGGACGAGATTTTCCACAAAGAGTATCAGATAGAGTGTCAATACTTACATAAGCATGAGCATCTGTGTACATCTCTTCAGGTACAGGATGAAATACAACATCTATTCCGATAGACTCACAAAGATCACAATCTTTTTTGAAATCTCTTGGATAAGCTTCTAAATCTTCATTTGGTCCAAATTGAGTTGGATTAACAAAATTTGAAGTAATTGCAATATCATTTTCTTCACGACATTTTTTTAATAGACTAGCATGTCCTTCGTGAAGAAATCCCATAGTAGGTACTAAACCGATAGTTTTTCCTTCTCTTTTCCATTGTTTAATTTCTTCTCTCAATTCTGAGATTTTTGTAATGACTTTCATTCTTTCTCCTATGTGTTAATGTTTTAGATAAAATTTATTCATAATTATTTTTAGTTTGTGTTACATATCCTTTAGAAGTCCATGTTTTTCATAGTTAGTAATACGAAGAATTTTATTATTATCATCAACAAATACAACTGATGGTTTATGAGTTTTCATCTCTTCAACATCACAACTACCATATGCCATTATTATGACTTTGTCCCCTGTACTTACACATCTTGCAGCAGCACCATTTAAACATATTACTCCACTGTTTCTTTCCCCACAGATAGTATATGTTTCAAATCTACTTCCATTGTTAACATCTACAATTTGAACTTTTTGATATTCAAGTATACCAGCAGCCTCTAAAAGAGCCTCATCAACTGTTATACTTCCCACATAATCAAGTTCAGCTTGAGTGACAGTAGCTCTGTGGATTTTTCCTTTCAATACATCTATAAACATAATTTCTCCCCTCCTTTCTTATTATAAAACCTAAATTAAAGAATAAATTTTATCTTGTGAAGTATAATAACACAAATGTTCATTAATGTTAAATATAAAAAATATATGTACTATAGCAATTAAATAAATATATTTTTAGTTTAAATTGATTAAAAATTTAATTCATAACACTTGAAATATATCAAAATTAAAATAATTTATTTTTATCACTCACCTTTCCAAAAAATTTTATCTAAAAAATTTAAATTAAAAAACAAAAGTTTCATAAAAATTTAAAAATAAGTATTTAACTTTAATTTTACAATAAAATAAAGGATATTCTACAATTTTGTAGTATAAAATAGTAACAGTTTAAATTCGACTTAGTTTTAACCATGATATTATTTTTTATTTTAAATTGTAGGGGTGAGAAAATGTCTGAGATTTCGACTTACATGAATGATATAGGTTTATATCCTCTTTTAACATCAAAAGAGGAGAGGGAGATAGCTCTTAAAGCTAAGTTTGGAGACAGAGAGGCTCAAGAAAAATTGGTTACTTCAAATTTAAGGCTTGTTGTAAAGATGGCTAAAAAATATAGTAATCTTGGAATCCCATTATTAGATATAATTCAAGAGGGAAATATGGGGCTTATTCATGCAGCAGAAAAATTTGATCCAGATAAAAATCTTCGTTTTACAACATATGCAGCATTTTGGATTAAGCAAAGTATTTTAAAACATATAAATTCAAATAGAGGTTTAATTCGTTTACCAGCATATATATATGATGGAATTTCAAAGGTAAGCAAATTTATACAGGAGTATAAAACACAATTTGACACTTTTCCAACTAATGAGGAGATATGTAATAAACTTGAAATGAAACCAAAAGAGTTGGAAAGATATTTAGAGATATTAGAAAATAAGATGGCTGTTAGTGATGAGATGTATGGAAATATAGCTGAATATTGTAGTGACATATTGTCAAATGATACTTTTGAAGATGATTTGATTAAGAAAAATGCCAATATACATCTGATGAAAAAATTAAATGAATTATCTCCAAGAGAGAAAGAGATTTTGATTTTTAGATATGGATTGATGAATGAAAAGATTATGACTTTAGAAGAGTTGGGAGAAAGAATGCAACTTACTAAGGAGAGAATTAGGCAGATACAATCACAGGCAATTTTTAAATTAAAAATGGCTTTGTAAACTGTAGATTAACAAAAAGTATTTGACAAACAAATTTAAAAGAGATATAATTCTAAAAAAGAATAGAAAAAAAAGATTGCTAGGGGAGCTGAAAAGCTGAGAAGGTATAACCTGACCCTTAGAACCTGATCTGGATAGTACCAGCGTAGGGAAGCAAGATTGTTTTACTAAAAGATAAAAATTAAGTATAGTAAAATTGAAGCCTTGTACCTAAGTGGTATAAGGCTTTTTTTATTTATAAAGATCAAAGGGAGGAATAATATGTATTCAACACAAATGGAAGCTGCTAAAAAAGGGATCTTTACAAAAGAGATGGAGATAGTAGCAAGAGATGAAAATATGTCAAAAGAAGAACTGATGGAGAAAATTGCACAAGGAAGAATTGTAATTCCTGCAAATATTAATCATAAAAACCTATATCCAAGAGCAGTTGGAGAGGGAACAAAAACTAAAGTTAATGTAAACTTAGGTGTATCTGAAGATTGTTGTGATTACTGTGGAGAGATGGTAAAAGTTGCAAAAGCTATTGAATATGGTGCAGATGCAATAATGGACTTAAGTACATTTGGAGATACTAAGAAATTTAGAAGAGAACTAGTTGAAAAATCAACAGTTATGCTAGGAACAGTTCCAATGTATGATGCAGTAGCAAAACTTGGAAAAAATATTAAAGATATGTCAGTTGAAGATCTTTTCAGAGTTGTTGAAGAACATTGTATAGACGGAATAGATTTCCTTACTATTCATGCAGGATTAAATAGAACTTGTGTTGATAGATTAAGAAATAACAAAAGATTAACAAAAATAGTAAGTAGAGGGGGATCAATCCTTTTCCAATGGATGATACTAAACGATAAAGAAAACCCATTCTTTGAACACTATGATAGACTACTTGAAATTTGTAGAAAATATGATGTTACTCTAAGTTTAGGAGATGGATTGAGACCAGGAAGTATACATGATGCAACAGATGCTCCTCAAATTCAAGAACTTTTAATACTTGGAGAACTTACAAAAAGAGCATGGGAAAAAGATGTACAAGTTATGATTGAAGGACCTGGACATGTTCCTATGAATGAAATTGTAGCAAATATGCAACTTGAGAAAAAACTTTGTCACAATGCTCCTTTCTATGTATTAGGACCATTAGTAACAGACGTTGCTCCAGGATATGACCATATTACAGCTGCTATTGGAGGAGCTATTGCAGCATCAGCAGGAGCAGACTTCCTATGTTATGTAACACCAGCAGAACATTTAAGATTACCAACTTTAGAAGATATGAAAGAGGGAATCATGGCATCAAGAATTGCTGGACATGCAGCAGATATAGCTAAAGGAATTAAAGGTGCTATTGAATGGGATCACAGAATGAGTAAACATAGAGGGGCATTAAATTGGCCAGGAATGTTTGAAGAGTGTCTTGACCCTGAAAAAGCAAGAGCATACAGAGCATCCTCTGCTCCTATCCATGAAGAAGAGGTTTGTACTATGTGTGGAGACCTTTGCCCAATGAAGAGATGTAACGATATCTTAGACTAAGAGGTGGAGTTTATGGAGATTATATTAAATGGAAAAAAACATCTTCTTGAAAAAGAGCTTTCAGTAAAGGAGCTTTTGACTTCTCTTGAAAATGAATGGAATATTGATTTAAAAGGGGCAGTTGTTTTAGTTAATGATGATATTATAAAGAAAGATAACTGGGAAAAGTTTCAAATAAAAGAAAATGCAGAAGTGGAAGTTCTATCATTTGTATCTGGTGGATAAATTATAATTTACCTAGTTAAGTTTATTTTTTCTCATGTATCGTTAGGTTTTGACAAAGTACCTTTGTTATTTACGATTATTAGTCAAGTTAAGTTATTTAATTTTCTTTTTAACATCAAGTTGTCTCCGTGTCAATGAATAAAGAATTTCTAACGTTCATTCCGTTGAAAATGCAAAACTCACTCGCAAGCTCGTTCAAACACGTTGCATTTTCTTAACTGCATTTCACTAAGAACTTCTAATATTCATTTCCAAACTACGTCAACTTGATGTTAGGGATAATTTATTTTTAATTCTCCTAATATCAGCTAAATGTAATTTGGAGAAGAATATTAGAGAGAGTTACGAAATCTGACGCTAAAAATTCCGACGTGTTTGAAGACGAAGTCAAGTTTCGGAATTTTAGTCAGATAAGTTTTACTCTCTCTTTATTCTACGACATGGAATTTAGCTGATATTAAAAAAGAAATAGATATAACTGGAATTAATTAATTAACATAGATGCAAAGGAACTTTGCTGTAACCTTAGCGATATGCTAGATCAATGAACTTAGTTAGAAATTATAATTTAAAATCAAATTTATTAAATGGTTTAAATAATTGGAGGAAAAGATAAATGGAAAAATTTATATTAAAAGGGCATGAATTTCAAAGTAGACTTCTTACAGGAACAGGAAAATTTTCAGATAAAAATTTAGTTGCTCCAATGTTAGAAGCTAGTGGTTCACAAATTATAACAATGGCTTTAAGAAGAATTAACTTCCAAAACCCAAAAGAAAATATATTAAACTATATACCAAAACATATTACACTTTTACCAAATACTTCTGGAGCTAGAACAGCTGAAGAGGCAGTTAAAATAGCTAGAATAGCAAGAGAAGCTGGTTGTGGTGACTTTATAAAAATAGAGATAATAAATGATTCAAAATATCTTATGCCAGACAATGCTGAAACTATAAAAGTAACTAAAATATTAGCTGATGAAGGATTTATAGTTTTACCTTATGTAATGCCTGACTTAATTACAGCTAAAAGATTAGAAGATGCAGGAGCAGCAGCAGTAATGCCTTTAGGATCTCCAATCGGTTCAAATAGAGGAATCATAACAAAACCACTTATAGAGATGATGTTAGAAACAAATAGAGTACCTATAATAGTAGATGCAGGAATTGGAAAACCATCAGATGCAGCTTTAGCAATGGAAATGGGTTGTGATGCTGTACTAGTAAATACAGCTATTGCCACTGCTCAAGATCCAGTTAGAATGGGAAGAGCATTTTCATTAGCAGTTGAGGCTGGAAGAGAAGCATATTTAGCTAAAATGGCAGAGGAGAAAAAATATGCAAGTGCCTCTTCTCCTTTAACAGGTTTCCTATTTAGAGGAGATGAGAAATAATGAGTTTTTACAACGAACTTGTAAAATGGAAAGACTTTGATTTTGATGGGTACTTTTCAAAAGTAACTGATGAAGATGTTTTAAATAGTATAGAAAAAGAGAAATTAACTGTATATGATTACCTAAATCTTCTTTCACCTATTGCTCAAAATCATCTTGAAGCAATGGCAGTAAAAGCAACAAAACTTACAAGACAACACTTTGGAAATGTTATAGGATTATATCTTCCTATATATGTTTCAAACTATTGTACAAGTAACTGTATTTACTGTGGATTCTCAAAGAAAAATCATATTAAGAGAAGACATATGAAATTTGAAGAGATAGAGCATGAAGCACAAGAGATAGCAAAATCAGGAATTGGAAGTATTCTTCTTTTAACTGGTGAAGCTAAAGGGTTAATTGATAAAGAGTATTTAAAAGGTGGAATAGACATTCTAAAAAAATATTTCTCATCTGTATCTATTGAGGTTATGCCACTAGATGAAGAAGATTATAAATATCTTGCTGATGATGGACTTGACGGACTTACTGTATATCAAGAAACTTATGATGAAACAAGATATGCTCAAGTGCATCTATCAGGAGAGAAAAGAAACTTTAAATATCGTCTTGATACTCCAGAAAGGGGAGCAAAGGCAGGTATTAGAGCAATAGGAATAGGAGCATTATTAGGGCTTGGAGGTATCAGAGATGATGCTTTTAAAACAGGATTACATCTTAAATATCTAATGGACAGATATCCTAACAGTGAATTTAGTATCTCTTTCCCAAGAATTAATGAAGCTGAAGGAAACTTTAAAGATAGTTATGCAGTAGATGATGTTACATTTGTTCAAATTATCTTAGCTAATAGAATTTTCCAACCAAAAGCTGGAATCAATCTTTCTACAAGAGAAAGTGCATATATGAGAGATCACCTTGTAACTATGGGAGTAACAAAATTCTCAGCAGGATCTAAAACAGAAGTTGGAGGATACTCTCACGACAATGAGTCAACAGCTCAATTTGATATAACTGATAGTAGAGATGTAGATAGTATCGTTAAAGCTATTAGAGGAAAAGGACTTGAAGTGTTCTATAAAGATTGGGAGACTCTTGTATGAGAATAGGGATTGCAGGAGTTGGAGGAATCGGCTCAAATGTAGCTTTTCATCTAGTTAGAACAGGTGTTACTGAACTTAAATTTGGAGACTTTGATAAAATTGAAGAGTCTAATCTAAATAGACAATTTTTCTTTAAAGATCAAGTTGGAAAATATAAGGCAGAGGCTTTATATGAAAATTTAAAGAGAATCAATCCTGATGGAGATTTTCAATATGAGATAATCAAATTTGAAAGAGAGAATATTAGAGAGTTTTTCAAAGATTGTGACATTGTAGTTGAAGGTTTTGATAAAAATGAGTATAAATCTATGCTTATAGAGGAACTTTATCCATTGGGAAAGATAATCGTTTCAGCATCTGGAATAGCTAGTTATGATTGCAATTCTATTCAAGTAAAAAATATGGGGAAAAATCTATATATAGTAGGGGATTTTCAAAAGGATATAGCTGACTATAAGACATATTCCCATAAAGTTTCTGTGATTTCTGCTATGATGGCAGGGATCGTTTTAGAAAGAGGTGGATATTTTGAGAAAGAGAATTGATATACCTAAAGGGTTATATGGTATAACAGGTGACAATTTTGCTCATGGAAAAAGTAATTATCAATGTGTTGAAGAGATGATAAAAGGTGGAATCAAAATAGTTCAATATAGAGATAAAACTAAAAGTTCTGGGCAAAAGGTTGAAGAGGCTAGAGCTATAAGAGAGCTTTGCAGAAAAAACGGAGTTCTATTTATAGTAAATGACAATGTGGATATAGCAATGCTAGTTGATGCTGATGGTGTTCATGTTGGTCAAGATGATATGAGTCCTGCTGATGTTAGAAAACTTTTAGGCGATGATAAGATAGTTGGACTTTCTACTCATTCAGAGGAGCAAGGGTTAAAAGCTTATAATGATATGAATGTTGACTATATTGGGGTTGGACCTATCTTCCCTACAACTACAAAGGATACAGCTCCTGTTGGGCTTGAATATCTTGAATTTGCTGTAGCTAATCTACATCTTCCATTTATAGCTATTGGTGGAATAAAAGAGCATAATATAGATGAGATTATAAGCAGAGGAGCAGAGAGAGTTTGCTTAGTTAGTGATGTAGTAGGAGCAGAGGATATCTGCAAAAAAGTTGTTGATTTAAGCAATAAGTTTAAAAGATAGATATTTGACTTTAGATAGAATCTTTGCTATAATTAATATAGAAGCACAACCATAAGGGTGCTAAAAATCTAAGTAAATGTTATTTAAAATGCGATGAGATAGGCTCTCACTTTGTGGGAGCTTTTCTCATATTCATAAGTTAGTCGCATTTCTTATGGATATAGAATAACATTTACTTGGAGGTTACTATGATTTACATTGAAACTCTCAATGTTAATGGTGGGGTTGCTATAGCTCTCATCATTATTTTACTAGTTTTTTATCTTTTCAAAAAGTAAATCTAGTACCTCGCCCTTATGGGCTTTTTTTTGTATTGTAATAACTTTTATATAAATAAAAATCTCTTTTGATTATTAATGGATTATGATTTTAATATCAAGGGAGTTTTTTTTATGTCTTTATCCTCAAAAGAACTTATTAGAGAAATTATAAAAAGTAGAAACTAAAATTTTAATATCTTTCAGCTTTATTTTTACATTGATTCATAATTTTAATCTTAGTTTTATTAAAACTTCTATTAGTTAATTGAACTAAAGGTGTTAATATATTTAAGTACCAATGCCAAAAATTATCTCTTTTTAATCGTTTAATCCTTGAATAAAACGGATTTTTATGTTTTTTATATTGTTTTTATAAAAAGCTTGAAATAAGTTAAAAAAAATTATATATATATTTTATTAAAAATTTGAAAGGTGGTACTTTTTTATGGACAGCAATATAAAAAAAAGTCTTATAGCTTTAGCTTTTGGAACTTTAGGTCTTGGGGTGGCAGAGTTTGTAATGATGGGTATTCTTCCAAATATAGCCTCTTCTCTAAGAATAACAATTCCAGTAGCTGGGCATCTTATTTCAGCTTATGCTTTAGGGGTTTGTTTTGGAGCTATTATGTTGTTGATGCTACGTAAATATCCTATGAAAAATTCTCTGTTACTTCTTGTAACTATTATGGCAATTGGAAATGGAATAGCTGTTATATCTCCAAGTTATACAGTTATGCTATTAGCTCGTTTTATATCTGGTCTTCCTCATGGAGCTTATTTCGGAGTTGCCTCTATTGTTGCATCAAAAATTGCTCAAGAGGGAAAAGAGTCAGAAGCTGTGGCAATAATGATATCTGGTATGACTGTGGCAAATCTTTTTGGATTTCCTCTTGGCACATTTATTAGTGGTATTTTATCTTGGAGATTAATTTTCCTATTTATTGTACTATGGGATATTTTAACTATATTTTTAATAAAGAGATATGTCCCTTATATTGCTCCACTTCCAGATACAGGTTTTTTAGGACAGTTTAAATTTTTAAAAAGTTTAGCTCCATGGTTGATATTAGGAGCTACTATGATGGGAAATGGTGGAGCTTTTTGTTGGTATAGCTATGTGACACCTATGTTTACAGAGGTATCTGGTTTTGCTCCTGAAATTATAACAGCTCTTATGGTTTTAGCTGGGCTTGGTATGGTAATTGGAAATATGATTGGTGGAAAGCTTAGTTCTTTCTTCTATCCTGGAAAGGTAGGGGCTATATTTCAAGGATTGATGGCAATTACTTTACTTGGAATTTTCTTTTTATCTCCATATAAATGGGCAGCAGTACTTTTAATGTGTATTGTGACTCTATGTTTATTTGCTGTAAGTGCACCTCAGCAATTTTTGATTATAAAATTTGCTCCTGGTGGGGAGATGTTAGGGGCTGCTGGAATACAGATTGCTTTTAACCTTGGAAACGCTATTGGAGCTTATCTTGGTGGACTTCCTATAACTTATGGGGTAGGAGTTAGATATTCAGCTCTTATTGCATCAGCTATTGCCACTTTAGGGTTTATTCTATTCTCTCTATTTAATTATTTATATCAACCTAAAAAGAGTATATAAAAAAGAAAGGCTGCTAATGTTAATTATTAATTTTAGCAGCCTTTATATATTAATCTACATATTTTTTATACTCTCCAGCAGTAAAAAGAGGTGATCCATGCTTATATTCAAAGGTTTTATCATCATTTAAAACTTTAATTTTAACTTTAATCAATCCTGCATTTAACTTAGCTATCTTTGTAAATGCTGCTCTGCTTAAGTCAATATCTCTTCTCATTTTACTAAATCCCCCACGATCAGTAACAACAACTACAACAGATTTTCCGTTGTCTACATTTGTAACTTTTAATACAGTACCAAAATTATATTTATTAGATGCACAAGTGTATTCTTTAGGGTTAAAAAGATATCCACTAGCTGTTGGTTTACCTTTAAATTTATCTCCATACCAACTGGCTGTTTTTCCACAACTTATAGTTGAAATTAAAAGAAAAATTGCAAATAAAATTTTTTTCATCTTATTCCTCATCTCCTTTTTTATACTTTTTTTAATTATAACATATTATTTGACTAAAAGAGGGTTATAAATTATATTATTAATATATGGAGGTAGTAATATGTATTCTTACAAAACTTTAAAAAATATAGAATAGAAATTTAAATAATTTAGCCAAAAAAAACTAGTGAGTTTAATTCACTAGCTTTTACAATTATCCAAATAACTTATATAATACTACAAATATAGAGATTATAGCCACACAACGTTTAAGTACAAGGTGATTAACTTTTACACTATACTTACTTCCAATAAACACCCCAACTCCATGAAAGAAAGATGAGATTAAAAGTACAATAAGAAGGGAATTAGAGTAACACCCTTGTATATAACCAATAACACTTGGAATAGCAATAAATATAGAATCAAATAGAGCAATAGCAATAGCTTGTTTTACATTTACTCCTAGCACAACTAACAGTGGCATAACAAGAATAGGTCCACCTGCTCCTGAGAGAGCACATACAATAGCAGTTACAAAACCTATTAAAATTGTAATAAAGATATTGGGAGTCTTATTATTTAAACTCTCTTTATCTTTTCTAAGTAGAATAGAGATTCCAGATAGTAGAACTACCATATATAATAGAATTTTTATAATTGATTCATCAATCATAGAGTTTAAATATACACCTAAACAAGCTCCAAATAAACTAGATATTCCTAATTTTATACCAAAAGATATATCCAACTGTTTATGTTTATAGTAGTTGATAGAACCTATAACCCCACACACTAAAAAGGCAAAAAAGCTAAGAGCTAAAGCCTCTTTTACATTGTAGTTTAAAGATACATAGAGCATAGGAAGTAGAAAACCTGCCACTCCTGTAAGCCCTACTAAACATCCTACTATAATATTGACAATTATAATGATAGCCATTTTTTCAACTCCTCATGGACACTATACTCATCAATAGTAAGAATCTTTCTATCTTTCATAACCCATCTACCATCTACCATTGAGTGAATAATATCCCCTTTATTTACACATTCAAAAATTGTATTTGTGTAGTTGCCACTATACCAAAGGTGAGGTTGATTAAGATCTATAAATATAAGATCAGCTAAATATCCCTCTTTAATAGTTCCAATATTTTTTCTTAAGAAATATTTTCCATTTTCCATTGCCATTTTTAAAAGTGTTTTAGCTGGCATAATACTTCTATTATTTTCCTGTATCCCCCAAGTTACACTCATCATACAACGTAGAGTTTTCATCTCATCCCATAAGCTTAAACCACCATGGGCAACTCCATCACTTCCAAGCCCTATTTTAACCCCATTTTTAATTAATTGAGGAGTATTTGCAAGAGCTTTTCCAGAGTTTGAGAAAGGGCATTGAACTATTTTTATATCATATTTTTTTATAATATCCTTTTCTTCCTCATTTAAAATAAGAGAGTGAGCACCTATAAAATTAGTATTTAAAACACCTAACTTTTCTAAATACTCATATGGAGGTAACCCTGTTTTCTTAATAACGTTTTCAACCTCTTTATCATACTCATTCATATGAGTCTCTAACATAGCATCTCTTTTTTTTGCCTCTTGTGAAACTTTTAAAATTAACTCCTCGTTGACAGACATAAGAGAACGGATAGAGTAATACACTTGTATCAACCCTTTTCTATTCCAATTTTCATAAAGAGCATTGTTTTTTTCTATAACCTCATCTGTTGTATCACATATACTTTTAGGTAAAGAGCTATCAACCATAGATGAGTATGTAACAGCTCCCCTCATTCCACTTTTGAGGATCTCTCTACAAGCTGAATCCATATGGTAACTTCCAGCATCAACAAAAGAGGTAGTTCCAGCTTTTATCATCTCAATCAATGCTAACTTTGTATTTAGTGACATAATCTCATCTGTTATAGAGCTTTCAAAGGGTAACATAATATTTTTCCAAATAATTCCCTCAGCATCTAGTACCTTTCCCTTTAAAAGTTGTTGTCCAAAATGAGTATGTGCATCACAAAGTCCTGGAGTTACAAGAAGATTTTCTCCATTTATAACTTCCTCTTCTCCCTCAATCTCAAGATTTTCCCTAATCTCCTTTATATAGTTATCTTTAATACGAATATCTTTATTAAAGATAACATCTAAGTTTTTATCTAAATAAGCAATATTTTTTAATAACATATTAGATAGCTCCTGTTAATGAAAGAGCAATTTGTGAAATTATAGCTGATCCTAAGAAAGTTCCTGTCATAACTAAAAGGGCAACTATAATCATCTTCCATCCCTGTTGAGCAAAGTTTTTTATTTGGTTACTCATTGAAAGTCCAGCAAAAGCACCAACCATAGTTAATGGAGTTGTAAATTGAATCTTGTTTACAGCATTTATAACAAAAGTATTAATTGGAGATATAGGTGATGCTATTAATAAACCTAAGATTGAGCAGTAAGCAACTATTGGTAAACGGCAAGGCACAACTTTAGATAGAAAAGCTGCACATAGTGATACTACTAATAGAATAGCTACTCCTGGTAATGATTCCATAAATCCAACTTTAAAGCCTACAAAGTTTGCTAGAGCAATTCCAGCTCCTGCTAGTAGTAATAAAAATATCCACTCTCTATATCTCATTATTTAATCTCTCCTTTTAATTGATTTTTTAACTCTTTTTTAGGTGATAATTTTGGCTCTAAAAATTCATAGATCTTTTTAGTTAATGGAATACCTACAAAAATAGCTACATAGATTCCTGTGATACCTGATAGAGTTTCACTTGCACTTGCTAAAGCTGAAATTTGAGCTGCCATAGTAGGATAGATTATAGATAGAGATGCTGTGGCACTTGCCATCATAATTCCAGCACCTACACCACTTGCTAATGCTAGGGCAAATGGATGGAAAAGTCCAGTATGAGCAACAACTGATGCTAAGATTCCAAAATATATTGTTCCTATCATTCCCCCAACTATATATACAGATAAACTTCCTCTAGTTTCTGGAGAGTCACTTCCAAATACATCTGTTGCAAGAGCTAGGTTAGATTCACGATTTATTGAGTGAGTTGCTCCTATTGCCTCTCTTTTTAACCCTAATAAGATAGCTACTGGCATTGCAAAGAAGATAGTTCCTAAGTTACCAATCTCTTGAAGTAAAAGAGCAGGTCCTGCTGATAGTACAGTTTGAATATTTGCTCCAGCATTTACTCCTAATTTAACAATAAATGGGCAGATACAAACAATTACCAATTTACTTGCAGCTTTTACTTGAGTTGAATTAATAATCTTAAAACACTCTGGTCCACTTAACATTCCTAAAATTAATGAATAAAAAATTGGGAATAGTATAAAAGTTCCTATTTTCATTGGAATTGAGATTCTACCTATTGAATCAGCAATTAAAATAAAAGCTAGAACATAGAGTTTATACTCTATCTTTACCCTTTCTCTTAATGAATTGTACAACATCTTTTCTTTTTCCATCTCTTCTCTCCCTTTATATAAAATTTAATAGTTTACCTAATTATTATGTAGCTATTCTAGCAAAAAAGTTTTTTAAAAAAAAGGACAAATGGGAAGAAATTAGATAAAATTTTTTCTCACTTGTGATATAATAAATTGAGGTGATAGAAGTGACATTTGATGAAGTTTTAGCTAAAGTACCACAACTGAATGATTATCTTATTAATATGCCAAAAGAGTTAAAAAGTAAGTTTGTTGTGAAGATACATCCACCAGGAACTATTATCCACCACCAACAAAGTGATCTTGATATTTTTGGGATTGTTGCCACTGGGGAGCATAGGGTAATCAATATCTTTGAAAATGGTAATATATTTATGATAGAGAAAAATGAACCTATTGACTTTATAGGTGAGGTTACTATTTTAGCTGGAATGAGGCAAACCTCTGTTACTATTGAAACTATAACTGAAAGTATTATTATGTATATATCTCGTGAGGATTTTGAAGAGTGGATAAAAAAGGATATACACTTTCTATATTTAGTATCACAAAAGGTAGCTTTAAAACTTTATCGTTCATCTTCAAATAGAGGGGCAAAACTTTTCTATCCCCCTACATTTTTACTACTAGATTATTTAATACAGTATGCTCAGAGGGAAGATATAAAAAAAGGGGAAACTCTTATTTTAAAACAAACTAGAGAGGAACTTTATGAAGAGGTAAGTATCAGTGTAAAAACTTTAAATAGAACAATTGGAAAATTGAAACAAGATGGAGTAATATCTATAATAAAGGGAAAGATAGCTATATCTTATGATCAATATAAATTGGCTAGGAAAATGGTTAAATACTATGTAAAACAAGATATAAAAAATAATTAAAGTATAATACACCTAAACTCTTAAAAATAAGATAATAGGTGTATTTTTTTATATATAATTGACGAAAGTGTATTATTTCTGTTATACTATATAGATAAGTGAGCAGTATACATTGGAGGAATGCAATTGAAAGAGGAAGGATATAGAAATAGTAGGGAACATATGAAATTTTTCATTTTATCCAGAGAGAGTGAAAAAAATAGTTTCTTTTCTATCTTTAGAGAACTGCCAGAATATAGCTTAGGAATTTTTGTAGAAAAAAATGGAAATTCTCAAGAAAATGGTGATATTGCCAATATTATTGGAAATATGTTAGATGATAGGTTAAGTAAAAATCCTACATTAGATAGAAAAAAACTTGAAGTAATAATCTATGGTATTCATAATGAATATAAAAAAAGATATGGAGCAAAGGATAAAAATAGTTGCTCAATTATTGTTTTTATAACAGATTATAAGAATATTGTCTTTGTAAATATAGGTGGATTGAAGTATCTCCTATTTAGAGATAAAGAGATATTTTTAAAAAACAGGGAACATACCATAGCCTATATGATGTATGAGGCAAAGAAGATTGAGTATGATGAGATAAAAAAGAGAAAAGACAGAAACACTTTAACTCACAAATTTGGAGTTGATAAAGGGGTACTTATTGATATCACTGATCCCATTCCATTAAAAAAAGATGATAAAATTGTAGTGTATAATAATGACATTTGGGATCTTATAGATGAAAATGATATAGTGGATATAAAGGTAAATAGATTGAAAAAGCTTTTTCTTGAGAAAGATGATTACCTTTTCTTTACAGGAACTGTATTAAAGCTTGATAATGAATCTAAGATCTCTCCAGAAACTTTAAAGAAAGAGAGAAGAGGTGGAAATAGATATAAAATATATTTAGGAGTAGCCTTTTTAATAATAGGGATTGTTTTAGGAGCTAAGACATATATATCATATAAAACTGGAAACGATCTATATGCAACAGCTGTAAAAAAGGAAACTTTAGGAAATATTGAGTTTGAAAATGAAAACTACAAAGGGGCTTTAGAAGAGTATAGGTTAAGTCTTAAAAATTATTCTGAATATTTTGATTATACTGGAAAAGTTGATAATGGAAAAATTGAATATATGAATAATTTAATTGATCAAACAGCAAGTATTATTCACGTTTTAGATGAACTATATGAGATTGAAGAGAGCTTATATGAAAAAGATTTTAGAAAGGCTCTTAAAGATATTAACTTGTTAAATATGAAGTTACAAAATATGAAGAATAAAGAGAGAATAGAGGAGAAGGTTATCATTCTTTATTCAACTGCTTTGATATTAAATATTGCCTATGAAAATAAGATTACAGCAGATAAGTTATTGGAAGATTATTATAAAAATCCTATTAAAAATGAGAATTTAAAGAAAAAGGCTGAAGATCTATATGAAAAATCAGCTCTTGTATTTTTAGAAAATTCATTTATGGATCTATATGAGGAGATAGCCTATAAAGAGGCTTTAGATATTGAAAGTGTTGTTAAATATAAAAATACAAGTGAAATAATAAGAATGGCAAATAAAGCTTTTCGTGAGTTTAAATATTATAAATCTCTAAAATTATATACAAGTGCTTTAAAAACTACAAAAAATCCCAAGACTATTGAGATGCTAAATCATAAGATTAAAATGAATAATGTTGTCTTAATGGGAGTAAAGGCAGAGCTTACTGGGGATAAGATTAAAAAAAGTGCTTTAAATGATAGTGATATGAAGAAAGCTATTGCTAAGTATAAAGAGGCTAAGAAATACTACTCTATTTTAGAAAATAATGCCTCTATATCTAAAACTAGATACAATATGATAATTGAAAGAATAAATAGAAAAATAGAGGGAAATTAAAAAGATGAGCTATTGTAATTTTTTTGCAATAGCTTTTTTATATTAATGATAAAAAACTATTTAAAATAATCAAGATTTGTTATATAATAATAAATTGTGATAAGAAAATAAATTTAAAGGGGATAAGATGATAGATTTAACAACTGGAAATCCAACTAAACAGATGCTAAAATTTGCTTTGCCTGTTTGTTTTGGAAATATTTTTCAACTTTTTTATAGTTTGGCAGATACAAGAATTGTAGGAAGTACTTTAGGGGAAACTTCCTTGGCAGCAGTAGGGGCAACAACCTCAATAAGTACATTGTTGATAGGGTTTCTATCTGGAATGACAAATGGTTTTGCTATTATAGTGGCACAACAATTTGGAAGAAAGGATGAGAAAAAAATAAGGAAAACTATTGCAGGAACATTGCTATTAGGGGTTATACTTTCTATTGCTATATCAATATTAAGCTTAACTTTTTTAGATAATATCTTAAATATACTAAATATTTCACCAGAGTTATATGGAGAATCTAGTTTGTATATTAAAGTGATCTTAGTAGGAATAACAGCAACTATGTTTTACAATGCCTTTGCAGGAGTTTTAAGAGCTATTGGTGATACCTTTGCTCCCTTGATGTTTTTGATAATAGCTTGTGGACTAAATATATTTTTAGATCTATATTTTATATTAAAGCTTAATATGGGAGTAAGTGGAGCTGGATTGGCAACAGTTATATCACAAGCTTTTTCTGTGCTCCTTTGTATTATATATATGTGGAAGAGATATCCCATGTTTCGTGTTAAAAAGAGTGATTTTATTTTAAAGATAGATCTACTAAAAAAACTTTGTTCCTCTGGTTTCTCAATGGGAATGATGATGTCTTTAGTTTTCTTTGGAACTTTAGCTCTTCAAACTGCAATAAATACCTTTGGAACAAATATAATTGTGGCTCATACAGCTAGTAGAAAATTAACTGAGTTCTTTATGCTGCCTTTTTCAGTTTTTGGAGTGACAATGGCAACATATTGTGGACAGAATAGAGGGGCTAGACAACCAGAGAGAATTAAAAAAGGTATTTGGCAAGCTCTGTTTATAACTTGGGTGTGGGGTGTCTTTGTAATTATTTTAAGTTATACAGTAGCACCATATCTTATATACTTAGTGACTGGAACGGAAAATAGAGAGATTATTGAGACTTCACAAAAATATTTAAGGGTAAATAGTGTGTTTTACTTTGTCCCAGCAGCTATTTCAATATTGAGAAATGCTATGCAAGGGATAGGTGATCATGTAACACCAATTGTTTCAAGTGGGTTAGAGCTAATTGGTAAAGTGGCAGTAGTTATATTTTTAGTTCCAAGTTTGAAATATTTTGGGATAATTATATCAGAGCCTATTGTTTGGGTAGTTATGGTAATTCCATTGATAGTGAAGATTATAAGCAATCCAATTTTTAAGATAAGAGAGGGTAAAAAAGAGATCTAAGATATAGATCTCTTTTTTAATTATTATTTAAGTTTCTTAAAAAATATATTATATTCCAATTCATTTAAGGGAATATTAGCTAATACTTTTAAAAGAATTTTTTTCATTAAAAAATTTTCTTTTCGAATAAAAATAGCATTGGATAATCTATTTATAATGTTTCCATTAATAATATTAGAAAATTTTAATATTATTATAGTTAAAGAAAAAAAGCAATTATCAGAATATAGAATAGTTGCCTTTCTATTTAAATATTTTATTAAATAATTAACATATGTTTCCAAAGTTAATTTAGAAATGTTGCTATTTAAAGCTGATATTTTTCCTATACTCCAAAAGAATTCTTCTTTCATATTAGGAAACTCTTCAATTAATTTAATAAAAAGCTTTATTGAATTTTCACTTCCAAAATATCCCAAAAGCATAATAAAATCTTTAATGTACACATTAAAAATAGATTTATTTCTTAAAGAAATAATGTATTCTTCAACTTGTAATCTATTTAAAGAAAGGTTTTTTATAGAAAGAAAAATATAGTGTAAATAGTTTTGGTAAGTGTCATTATATAAATTTTCTTCTATAAATTCTTTAAATAATTTACAATAAAAAGAGATATTTTCAGATGAAATATCAATTTGAGAAAGAAGATATAAATATCTATAAGTTTTAAAATCATGAGATAAAGTTATTTTATCCAATATTAATGAATCTAAAGAAATTTCCTTATTTTTATGTAATATCAATAATGCTTTTTCATTGTTTTTTATCTGCTTTAATAGAATAATTTTTTGTCCAACTTTAAAATGAGTAATGTATGAATCATAATAAAAAATTAATTGATTAAAAATCATATTTATTCTCACCTCTATAAAAATATTATATACATTATAATAAATTATTATTACCAAAAAATATTTTTATCTAAAAAAGTAATTTTGTGTAAAAAAAGTAATTTTTTAATAGTAGAATATATAATTATATTTAAGTGGGAGGATAATATGGATCTATTTATTGAAAAAACAGGGACAAAAGTTTCTTATGAAAAAGGATATTTTATTTTAGAAAATAAAGATGAAAAAACAAAAAAAATTTCATTTGATAATATTGATAATATACTTATAAATCAAGGTTGCACTTTGACTACTAATTTTATAAAAAATGCAATTTTAAAAGATATAAGCATCTACTTTATAGATGAATATGGAAATGTTTACGGAAATATCAATAGCATTATTTACAATACAAATCCTGAAATAAAAATAGCTCAATTAAAAATATTTGCAACTTCTTTAGGAAGAGATATTGGTAGAAAATGGATTATTGAAAAAATTAATAATCAAAAATTACATTTGCAGAAAATACACTCAAGAAGAGGAATACTAAATAGCTTTGTTGAAATAGAAAAAGAGTTTGATTTTTTAATTGAGAACATTAAACAAATAGATTTAAATCAAGAGCAATATAGCAATATTATAATGGGGTATGAAGGAAGAGCAAGTGTTTTATATTTTGAAAATATAAAAAAATTTCTGCCTAAACCTTGGCAATTTGAAAAAAGAGAAACTCAAGGAGCTAGTGAACCGTACAATATTGTATTAAACTATATTTTTGGAGTTTTATATTCTAAAATAGAAAAGTCTTTAATATTAGCAGGATTGGATATACAAATTGGAGTAATTCATTCACTGGGAAAAAATAGAAAATCTCTAGTTTATGATTTTATTGAACCATTTAGAATTTTAGGCTGGGAAATAACATTTGTTTTATTTAGCAAAAAAATGTTAAATAAAAATGATTTTGATTTAAAAGAAAGAAAAATAAATCCTAATGGGAAAAAAATAATAATTCAAGAACTTTACTCAAGACTAAATAATATTGTTGAATATGAAGGGAAAAAAATAAAATTTGAAGAAACAATAAGAAAAAAAGCTGATTTACTTGTAAAGGAATTGATGAAAAATGAAATACATAATTAGTTATGATATTAGTAGTTCAAAAATTAGAAAAGAGTTTAGTGATTTTTTATTAAGTGAAAATTTTATAAGAATTCAAAAATCAGTTTTTATTGGTAATATCAAAAAGAAATATCTATTTAAAAAAATTCAAGATTGGATAAAAAATATTGAAAATGAAAAAGATTCTATTTTATTATGCCCTTTATGTGAAAATGACTTAAAGGAATCTTATTTTATAGGGAAAACTTTTGATACTGAGGATTTAGAATTATTTGAAAAATTTTTGTTTTTTTAGGAGAAGAGAAAAATGAAGATAATAGTAACTTATGATATAATAAAAAATAAAATTAGAGGGGAAATTGCAGATATTCTCTTTTTTTATGGATTGCTAAGAGTTCAAAATTCAGTCTTTTTTGGTGATATAAAGAAGAGGAAAATTAAAAATCTAGTAAAAAGAATAAAAAGTATAGAACTAGAAGAAGAGGATTCAATATATATTTTTAAGGTGTGTGAAAAAGATTTTAAAAACATAAATTTTTTTGGAAAGAGTATAAACTTATATTATATTGAAGAAGACTTTATATTTATTTGATAAAAATTTATTGAAAAATTGATAAAAATAGATTATAATATTTCCAAGGAAGTAAAAAATATTAGCGAAAACATAGTTTTTAAAAAAAATTATATTTAAAACTAAAAATAAAGATAAAAATTTTAGCGACAAATAACAAAAAAATAAAAAAATAGGGTTAAAACACTTGAAATTTTCAATAAAAACCACTAAAAAATGATGAAATTAGCGACAAAAAAACAAGGTATTCTTAAGGAAAAAAGATAGTTTAAAACAAAAATAGCGTAGAAACAATTAACCAGTAAAAATAAGGATTGAAACTGAATTGGTGGGCATGGTCAGATGATACTTTAGAAGAAGAGTAGAAACAATTAACCAGTAAAAATAAGGATTGAAACATATTCTATTTTACCAGCTAATAGCACTATTAGTATTACCAGTAGAAACAATTAACCAGTAAAAATAAGGATTGAAACTTATCAAACAAGTGATTGATTAATTCTCTCAAACCTCGTGAGGTAGAAACAATTAACCAGTAAAAATAAGGATTGAAACGGAATCTTTTAATTTTTCTAGTATCTCTAATTCTGTAATTGAGTAGAAACAATTAACCAGTAAAAATAAGGATTGAAACGTAGTAGGTTATTTAGTTCTTCTTGTTTGACCTTCAAGCTGTAGAAACAATTAACCAGTAAAAATAAGGATTGAAACCTTAGCTCTAAATATAGAGTATATTCCCACCCTATTCCGTAGAAACAATTAACCAGTAAAAATAAGGATTGAAACTTTTCTATTCTTTTCATTCTCAAAACCTCCTATTTTGTAGAAACAATTAACCAGTAAAAATAAGGTTTATAAAAATAAAATGTACTCTAATAATAGGGTACATTTTTTATTTTATTAAATTTAAATTAGGTAATTTTTTCAAATAAAAAGTAATTATCTTAATGTATGATTAAACTATAAAGAAAACTTATGGGAGGATCAAATGATTAAGATAATAAGAAATAAGATAGAAGATATAGAAAAAAAAGGAAAAAATAGTTTAATTATTCTAAAAGGTTTTGATGAAGTTACTTTTAAAGAATTGAGTAAAGAGATTGAGCCTGCATTTTTTTCAGAAATTAACTCATTAAAAGAGTTATTAGAAAATAGAAAAAAGATGCAAAAAAAACTTATAACTTTAGATGATAATATTTATATAGGACGTTATGAAGAACTACTTACAGTAAAAAATAATCTAAGTTTATATGAGGGAAAAATATTTATTTTAGAAAACAATCTTTTTTCATACTATCAGTATAATTTTAAAGATAAAAAAGAGATTACTAATTTTACTATGGCTAGAAATAATGAAGTTATCAAAGAGGAAAATTTGGAGTATGAGCACTTCTATTCAGATTTTATACTTAATAATAATGAAGTTTATATAAAATATAGAGATATTGATTATATTCAAGATATAGATGATATAGAGATAAAAAAAATAGAGATATTTTCATATCAAAAATATATTCCAAGAGAAAATGAAATTAATCAATATGTTGAAGGAACTAAAGTTTATAAATATTCTGCAACTTATCCAATAAAAAATGAAGAGTTAAAATATGAGATAATTAATTCTAAAACAAAGAATAGTATCAATATTCTAATAGATAAAGAAACTATAAAAAGTAGCAAATTCCAATATGATTTAGGAAGTTTAAAGGCTCTTTGTGACTTATACTCTATAAAGATAGATTTCTATTCAAAAACCAAAGAACTTAAAAATAGTTTTAGAAAAGAGATAAGTGAGATTTTATTAAAATATTGGAAAAGCAAGGAGTTTAGAAATCTAAATTTCTATACTAATCCAGATATCTCTTTAGATAAATCTTCAATCTCTCAAGGACAAATAATAGAAGAGGTTATACAAGAGGTTGAAAAATCAAAAAGTATGCAAGATTTTAACAATATCTTTATAACAGCTCCTACTGGAGCAGGGAAATCAATATTCTTTCAAATTCCAGCTCTATATTTAGCAGAAAAATATAATTTAGTTACAATTATTATCTCACCTCTAAAGGCGTTGATGGAAGATCAAATTAAAAGTCTAGGAGAAAAGGGAGTTAAAAATGCTTGTTATCTAAACTCTGGATTATCTTTTATTGAAAGAAATGCTCGTATAGAAGAGATTAAAAGAGGAGAAAAATCAATAGTTTACCTATCTCCAGAATTACTACAAACAAATTCAGATATCTCTACTATAATAGGAGATAGAGAGATAGGTCTTATAGTAATAGATGAAGCTCATACAGTTAGTTCTTGGGGTAAAAACTTTAGAATAGATTATCTTTTGATAGGAAACTATGTTGAAAAGATAACTCAGCAAAAAAAATATAAGTTTCCAATTGTGGCACTAACTGCAACAGCTATTATAGGTGGAGAAAACGATAGTGTTTATGAGATTTTAAAAGCTTTAAAGATTGATTCTCACTCTATTCATATTGGTGAAGTTAGAAAAGATAATATAAAATTTGATATAAAAGAGTTTATTCCAGAAGAGGGATCATATAACTTTAGAAAAGAAGAGAAGGTAAAAGAGCGTGTAAGTGAAAAATTAGCTGAGGATAAAAAATCTATATTCTATTTTCCATTTGCAAAACAAGCTTCTGAAACTTATGAAGTGTTACCTAAAGATATTAAATCAAATGTTGCATGTTATACTGGAAAACTAGCTGATGAAAATAGAAAAGTCTCTCAAGAGGAGTTTAAGAGCAATAAAAGAAAGATTATGTTAGCTACTAAAGCTTTTGGTATGGGAATAGATATTCCTGATATAGAGCATATTTATCATTATGGTTTAAGTGGTGATTTAGCTGACTATGTACAAGAGATTGGAAGATGTGCTAGAAATAAAAATACAACTGGAGTGGCAGAGATTGATTTTAATAGAAGGGATTTAAGATATCCTAAGATGTTAAGAAGTATCTCTAGTATAAAACAATGGCAGATGAAGTTAATTATAGAAAAACTATTTGAGTTATATAAACTTAATAAATACAAATCGACATTTTTAATTTCAATAGAAAGTTTCTCTCATATCTTTACTGAAAAAGATTCAGATTTAGAGAAAAAAGTAAAACAAGCACTATACTTCCTAGAAAAAGATTTACATGAAAAATATACTTTCCCAGTTGTAGTGGCTAGACCAAAAGCTTTCTTCTCCTCTCTTTATGTAGTAATAAATAACAATAATATAAAAGATATCTTAACAGATGAAAATAAAAGATATTTTAAAAAGATTATGAGCCAAGATGAAAATAAAAGAATCAGAAGAGTATACAGCAACTATAAAGCTGAAGAGATCAATATATTTGATGCTGGAGATATTTATGAGTTTTCTGTGGCTAAATATTGGGAAGATAAATATGATCATTTAAGTTACCCTATGTTTATAAGAGAATTATTTTTAGGTAAAATTTTTGATCCAGAGCATTTAAGTCAAAGAATTAAACTAAAAATTGAACTTTCTAAAAAAAGTGAAGAGGTTTTCTCTGAAATAGAACACTACCTAAATATTATGCTTACAGCTTTAAGTAATAAAAAAGGGTATTTCACAAAGAGTGAGCTAGAAGAGGAGTTTGAAAGACTTTTAGTTGGAAAGAGTAGCCTTTTTATAAGAAAATTAACTAATATAGTATTGACTTATACATTTATAGGAACTGCTTTTGGTGGAAAAGATAATGGAGAAAAATTTTTACGTATAGTAAAAGATCTAGAACAAGAAGAGGATAGATACACTCTTGTAAGAGGAAATTTCTCTAAATTTAGAAGTAGTATAATCAGAAACTTTACAGAGATGTTTGATAAAGATGGATCTGAAAAGGAGTTTATAAAATATCTATCAAAAGACTCTAAATATTTAGAGGTAGCTAATCTAATTCAAGCCTTAGAATTAGGAACTTTTGAAGTAACTGGTGGAAATACTCCAAAGATTTTCATAAGAATAAATGAACCTGCTAAATTAGAAGCACTTGTAAAAGGTAATAAATATTCTAACTCTTTCCTATCTTCAATAGAAAAAGCTGGAAAAAAAGCAGATAGTGTATTAGAAGATTTCTTTACCAAAAAGAGAAGCAATGAGGAAAGATGGGATTTTATAGAGAGATACTTTTTAGGTAAAATTTAATAAAATATGATTTAGATGGATTTGCAAAGATATTTGCTGAATATGATTAACTTAATTTTAAAAGAGAAAAGAATTTTCTTTTCTCTTTTTTATATTGAAAAAGAGTTAAAAATAATCTATAATCAAAATATATAGTATATTTATAACAGATATAAAACATTTTGTTTTAAGTAATTTTTTTAAAAAAAGGTAATTTTACTATTATACAATTAAAATAAAAAAGTTTTATGGGGGAAGTGAATGGAAGAAGATTATAAAGAGTACTACACTAATATTTTAAAACAATTTAAAAACTTCACTGAAGATGAAACTGAGGTATTAGTTAAGTATCTTGCTGGAGATAATTTAACTCAAAAAGAGATTAAAGAATTGGAAAAAATCTACTTAAAAAATATGTGGAAACAGAAAAAAGATATTGATGAAAAGATAGAGACATCTAAAATTAGAGGGTTGATATCTTGTGTTAGTTTTTCTTATAATGAGACTTTAGAAAAATATATGGAAAATACTTATGATAGAAATCTGAATGTTTTTACAGAATTAGATACGTTTTTTCTCCTATACACCAAAGAGACTGAAGAAAATTTTAAAAAGATAGAGAGTAGATATAGCAATGTAAATGTTATTGGGGTTTTAGTTACAGATTACACATTTCTTTCAATACAAAATGGAATAAACGAAATATTAAAAAAACTGAAATTGGATAAGAATAACTGTATTATAGATATAACTTTAGGAATGAAAATGATAACTATCTGCCTTTATAAGTTAGCTGTTGAGAATGAGATAAAAGCTATAAACTGGCAAGAGATACAGGTTAAAAACTTTAAAACTCCTGGAGTTAAAAACTTTCCTTTTAATTCAAAATTAAATATAATGATTGAACCAAGAAAAGAAAATATGAAGATGTATGCTGAAATCAACGATCTTCTTGAAAAATATAACTTTGATGGGGTTGCAAGTTTCTATAATAGGTTAAACAACGAGGATATGCAGTTTTTTTATAAAAATTTAGCTAAACTCTTCTCCTTTGAAGTGATGATTAACCTAGATTATACACTTTTTTATAAAAGGATAGAGGAGTTCTTTGTCAATCTATGTGAGAAAAAAGAGTATAAAAGAGAGTTTAAAATACAAGTTAGAAATTTTTTAATCAATTTTTTAAGAGCAGTAGTTATTAATGAAGATGGAGATTTTATAGAGTATCCTTGGTTAGATAGCTTTTTAAAATTGTTCCAAATTACCGAAGAAGATATTTATAGTGATGATAGTTATCTAAACGAATATAAAGAACATATATATTTTTATTTTGTATTGAAATATTTTCAAGCTAAAATGAAAGCAAATTCAGAGGAAAATTATTATTACACCAAATTTATAAATGATATTAAGAAGAATATAGTGGCTGAATTAGATGTAGATGATAAAGAAAAAGAAAATAAATTTATGAAAGAAAATGGAGAGATTGAAGAGCTTTTTGAAATTGATCTAAATCAAGCTTTAAAAGAGATGACTCCTGAATTATCTTTAAAAGAGAATTTAAATGGAGAGTTTTATTTTAAAAATAATGTGATTTATATAGAAAAATATAATTTGAAAATAGATATTACAGGAGATAAAAGATTAAAATTTTTAAATAACAAGGGATCTGATCTGATAAGAGAGATTTTAGAAACTCCTAGAGAAAAAATTGAAAAAGATATTTTATTTAAAAAATTAGCTAAATATAATGTTGGAGAATCTGAAGAAAATAGACAAAATAGATTTAGAAAAAATCTAACTACTTTTAAAAATAAAGTTGAGATTTTAAATAAAACTATAAAGGAGATTGGAAAAGAGCAGGGATTGGAGCTAGACAATATAATCTTATATGAAAAGAATAAACGCTTTTATGGAAAAAGTGACTATTCTCACGCATTCTATGTAAACTCTAAATACTATATCTTAATGTAAAAATAGAGTTGGAGGAAAAATGAAACTAATTAAAACAACATTAAAAACAGAAAAAAATTTTAAAAATAGTGATGCAGAAAAATTAAGAGGGTTCTTTGGAAACTATTTTAGAGAGGATATACTTTTTCACAATCACAAAACAGAATTTGAGTTTAATTATGATTACTCTTTTATACAATATAAAGTAGTTAATGGAAAACTTACTCTATTAGGAATTGATAAGGGAGCTGACATAATACTTAATAAAGTTCAAAATATAAAAAAAGTAAGAATTGGAGAAGAGGAGATAGAAGTATCTTTAGATATTAATATAACCTTTCCTGAACTTTTTATAGATGAGAATAAGAGATATAAATATAAATTTGAAACTATATGGTTAGCTTTAAATGATAAAAATTATTTGAAATATAGAGAGGGAAAACTAGATTTAAACAGACAGTTAGCTAATAATATACTTGAGTTTTTTAAAATGTGTGGTATTTGGGTAGATAAGAAAATAGAAGTTGATGGGAATTTCCAAGAGATACACTTAAAGCAGAAGGATATTAATATGTTAGGTTTTGTAGGGGAGTTTATAACAAATGTATCTATTCCTGATGATATATCTTTAGGAAAAAGAAAGAGTATTGGAATGGGAAGAATAAAAAAAATAGGTGAGGTTGATAAAAATGATAGTAGAGATGAGTAATAGAGAAAAAATTGCTCTTGCTGGATTGCTACACGATATTGGAAAGATGTTAAATAGATCTACTAACTTTATGAATAAAAATGATATTATAAAGAGGGAACACCCATATCTTTCTAAATGGTTTGTAGAGTATTTAGAGAGAAATTTTTTAATAGAAAAAAATAGGGAATTAGAAGAGATGGTTTTAAGACATCATGAAAGTCAATTTGTACCTGAAGAGTTGTGGCCAAGTAAAATCGAGGATAGAAGATTGAGAAGGATGGCTACTATTATTTCAGTTGCTGATAACTATTCATCTGCTGAAAGAGATGAAGATAATACTACAAAGAGAAATTTCAAAACTGTGCCTTTAGATTGTTTATTCTCAACAGTTTCATTGGATAAAAAAATTGAAAACAGTGATAAAAATAGATATCATATAGCACCATTTAGTTATAACAATATATTTCCTAGCTCATTTGAAGAAAATGGAGATGAGGAGTTAGAAAAACATATTAACAATTTTTTAGAAGAGGTTAGAAATATAAAAGCAGAAAGTTTTGATACACTATATACTGCTTTGAGAGAGTTAATAAAGAAATATTGTTGGTGTATCCCTTCAGATACTCAAAAAAATTTTTGTGATATATCTCTATATGATCATCTAACTACTACAAGTGCAATAGCATTATCTATCTATGATTATTTAGATGAAAAAGAGGAAGATTTTTCAAAAGGGACATTTGTAAATATAAAAAATTCTAAAAAAGAAGATTATTTTCTTTTAATTGGTGGGGATATATCTGGTATTCAAAGTTATATTTTTGGTATCAAGTCAACAGAGGGAGCATCTAAAAGATTGAGATTTAGATCGTTTTTTATTAAGTTATTAACTGATGTTATCTCTTATAAGTTAATAAAAGAGTTGGATTTAAAAATTTCAAATATAATTATTGCATCTAGTGGAAAGTTTTTTATTTTAGCTCCAAATAACCAATATATCAAATATAAATTAGAAAAAGTGGTAAAAGAGATAAATAATTTCTTATATAGAGAATACTTGGGAGATATCTTTTTTAACTGCTCAAATATAGAGTTAAGTGGAGAGGACTTAGGATTAAAATTCTCTAAAAAATATAGTGAAATAAATGATCTATTAAATGAAAATAAATTTTTTAAGTTTGCAGATGAGGTTTTTGAAAATCAACTATTTGAACAAAAGGTATTTAATAAAAATATAGATGAAAATAGTGAAATACAACAATGTAAAATTTGTGGAAAAAGGTTGACAATCAAAAATGAAAATTGTGATTATTGTAATAGAGATTTTGAACTTGGAGAAAAAATTGTAAAAACTAAAAAGATAGGATTTTATCTTTCAGACAATAAAATAGAAGAAGATTTGGAAATATTTGGGGTAAAGTGTAAGTTCTACAATAATGAAGTTATAGAAGATACTCCATTTTTAGTAGTTTCTTATGAAGATACATCTTTTGATAATAATTATCCTGAAATAAGAGATTATTATGGAGGATTGACTTCTAAAGATAGTTCTGGAAATACAATGACATTTGAAGATATAGCCAAACTATCAGCCTCTAAAAATTTAGGGTTATTAAAGGGAGATGTAGATAATCTTGGACTTATTATGAGTTATGGTTTAAAAAGTGATGAAATAGATGAAGAGGGAAATTTATTAAAAGATATCACATCTATTTCAAGAATTGCTACAATGAGTAGAATGCTAAATAGTTTCTTCTCATATTGGATAAAAGAGAGATTAAAAGAGGAAAATATCTACTATATAGTATATGCTGGTGGAGATGACTTTATGATTCTTGCTCCTTGGAATAAACTTATTGATAAGGCAAATGAGATAAGAAAAGAGTTTTCAAATTTTACTGGTGAAAATGAAAATATAACTCTTACTTGTGCTATAACACTTCTAAAAGCTAAAGATCCTATATATTATGGAGCTAAACTGGTACAAGAAGAGGAAGAGTTTGGAAAGATATCAGGTAAAAATGGAATAGTTTTATTTGATAGATATATTCCGTGGGAAAATTTTTATGAAGTAGAAAGATTAATAGATTTTTTAGATAAAAATATGAAAGAGAATGTTTTTTCTCAAGCATTTATCTATAGATTATTAAAATATACTTCGATGGCAGAGGAGTACTATATTAGCAAAAATGGGAAATATCTAAAATATATGTCAGATTTTACATATGATGTAAGTAGAAATATTATTGATAAAAAGATACTTCCAAGTAACAGTGAAGAGATAAAAATTTTAAGTAGTTATTTTGGAATTGAATCAATAGTTTCAGAGAGAAAAAAAGAGTTTTTAGCTAGATATATGAGAGTTGTTTTAAATTATGTAGTTAGAAAAAACAGGGGAGGTAATATAGATGTTCAACAATAGCTTTAATAATAACAGAGGGGGAAAATTTACAAATTCAAACCCAACACCTAAAATGGAGTATAAGTTCAGCAAACTTGGGTTTACAAATGCTAAAGGATATCTACGTGAAGAATTAGTAACAACAGAAGCAGAAGAGATAGCTCAAAGTTTAAGTAGTGTATCAACAGCACAGTTAAGAGCATTTTTTAACGAGATAAAGGCTATGAGAAATAGATTAGAAAGTAATAAAAGCGATGAGAATTTCGAGAGAATCTATCCTCTTATATTGATAATAAAATCAAAAATTCAATATAGATGCAATAAAGATCCTAAAAAATTAGAAAATCTAAAAAACTTCTTATATGCTGGAATAGATGAAATTCAAAAACAATATAAACTTGGAAAAGGTAGAGAAACTTTTGAAAATTTTGCTATATTTTTTGAAACAGTAGTTGGATACACATATACAAAATAAGAGTTGGGAGGATAAAAATGAGATTAAAAGAGATAAAAACAATTAATGGAACAATAGAATTAGTAACAGGAACAAGAGTTGGGGGAAGTTCAGATATTATAGAGATAGGAGGAAATGATAGTCCAATAGTTAGAAATCCATTAACAAAAGAACCATATATTCCTGGATCTTCATTAAAAGGTAAGATGAGAATGTTAATGGAGTGGATTGAAGGTAAGATAGATCCAAAAGGAGATGTACATAATTGTGGAGAAGCTGAATGTCCAATTTGTAGAGTATTTGGAAGAAGTGCTGAAAAAAGCGAAGAAGCACAATCTGGACCTACAAGAATAAGTGTAAAAGATGCTTACCTAACTAGTGAAAGTAGAGATTTGTTAGAAAACCTAAGAGAAAGAGTTGGATTTGATAGCGAGTGGAAATATGAAAATAATATAAATAGATTAACTTCTAAAGCTACTCCAAGAAACTCTGAAAGAGTACCAGCAGGGGTAAGCTTTGATTTCTCAATTACATATAAAATTTTAGATATGAATGATGATGGAAAATTAGATGAGAAATATTTTGAAACTATTGTGTTAAAAAGTCTAAAAGCTTTACTTATAGAGGGAATAGGTGGAGGAGTATCTCGTGGAAATGGACAGATAAAATTTACTAAATTAGATGTAGATGGTACTTCATATATAGATAAATTAGAGAATATCAATATTTAGGTGATGTAGATGTATCAAACATATTTATTAAAATTAAAACTTCTATCTTCATATATGAGTTTATGGCAAAGTGATACTATATATGGACATCTATTATGGGGAATATTCTATATATATGGAGAAGAGGAGTTAAAAAGAGTAGTAGATGAGTTTAAAAGTGGAAATCCACCATTTATTGTATCAGATGGTTTTATAGGTGATAAACTTCCACTTATAGAAAAAGAGATAGTTCCAAATACACTTGTAAATTATTTAGCTAGACAATATAAAAAGAGCTACACAGAAGTAGCAGTGGAATTAAAAAAGTTTAAAAAGATAAAAGAGATCTCTCTAAAAGAGTTTAATGATTTAAGAAAAGAGGATTATTCAAATATTGACTGGTTAGAAGAAAAACTGTTTTCTAATGAAAAATTTGAAAGAGAAAGTAGTAGTATAGCCACTATTGAAAATTTTCATAATAGAATAAACAGATTAACTGATTCTACTGGAGATAATAGCTTATTTTCAACTATGGAATATTTTACAGAAAAAGATATACATATCTATATAAAATTAAGAGATGACTATAATAAAGATAAATTTTTGTCACTTGTTAATTATATGGAACAAACAGGATTTGGAAAAAAAGCTAGTATAGGAAAGGGAGCTTTTAAGATAAAATCATTTGAAGAATTTAATGGTTTTGATGAGATAAAAGGTAATGGTTTTATAACTTTATCAAATTACATTCCAAAAGCTTATGATTATGATGCAGTGGCAAAATCTTTACATTTAGTTAAGAACGGAAAAACATCTGTTGGAAAAAATCCTTTTAAACAAACTTTCTCTTGCTTTAAAGCTGGAAGTATTTTTAAAGGTGGAGAAAATAGAATAAAAGGAAAAGTATTGACTAATATCCACCAAAATAAAGATATAGTTCAAATAGGAATACCATTTATATTAGAGGTAAATATATGATAAAGAGAGATATAGAGAATTTTAGATGTCAACTAACTCCTCTAACACCTATTCATATTGGAAGTGGTGAGGAGCTATCATCTTGTGATTATATAATAAAGAAAAATCAATTTTTCAGAATCTCATTAGAAGATTTCTATGAAAAGTTAGATTTAAAATTAAAAAAAGAATTTTTAGAATTGATAGAAAATAATAGATTTATAAGTATAAGAAAATTTGTAAAAGATAATTATAAAGAGGAATATGGTTATCTTTATAAGACAACTGTTTCAGAGGATATACAGGAAAAATATGAGAGTAAAATTGGTGGAGCTACCAAGAAAAATGAAGAAAATCTCTTGAGTGTATTTGAATTTATAGGAAATTATAAAGGTAAATATATTCCAGGAAGTAGTTTGAAGGGGTATATAAGAACTGCATATATAGCAAATGAGAGTGAAAACTTAAATTACAATATTATGAGAAATAGTAAGGTAAAAACAGCTCCTTTCGTTAGTGGTGCAAAAGAAGGGGGAATGGATAAGGAGATCTCTGCAAAAGCATTGGGCTTAAATAGTTTAGAGCCTAAATTTGATCCTTTTAAAAATATAACTATTACAGATAGTAATATTTTAAGTTCGGCTATTACTTTGGGAGAGGTAGAAAGAGCAAATAATAAAAATGCCTCTTTACCAATGGGAATACACGAGGTTACTAAATCTCTTTTAGGAACTGGGGATAATATCAGTTTTGAATTTAATTTGAGTATAAAAAATTTATCTTATGATTTATCAAAAAAACTTATTGAGCTATCAGTTACAAAAGGGGAAAGTATAATAAAAGAGGTAAAAGAAATTTATATGGATACTCTTTTTGAGGCATTAAGAGGTATGTCAAATAGTGTTTTAAAAGATGATATACAATTTTTTAAAGCAACAAATAATCGTAAATGTTTAGAAAGTTGTGAAAAAATCTTAGAATATTCTAAAACTTTAAAAGACAATGAGGTTTTGATTAGATTAGGAAAAGGAAGTGGCTTTAACTCTAAAACTTTAAATCTATTTAATAGCAGAAAAAAAGAGGTTCATACTAGAGTTGTTGTAGATAGATTTCCTGTTGGTTGGGGAATACTATCTTATATAGAAGATTAAAAAAGGTGGAAGAAAAGGGTGATTTGTAGCTTTACATTATATTTAAAACCATTGGAGATTGGAAAAAAGATAAGAAGATATATAAACTATGATACTCTTTCTCCTTTTTTTAAAGAAAATGGGTTCAGTAAAGAGGAGATAAAGAAGATTGTTATCACTAATTTTCTAACAAAGGATAGAATTATAGAGAATAAGAATTACTCTTTAAAAATAAGTTCTATTGATGAAAATGTGATTATAAAATTATTTAGAGTTTTCTTTTTAAAAAAGTTAGAAAGATCTATTTTAAAAATAGGAGATTCTAATTTTATAGTTTTAAATATCTATACTAGTAATAGATATTCGAAGCAATTAGATGAGTCTAATTTTTCTTATAGGGAAGAGTACAACAACATTTTAAGTTTAAAAATTGTAACTCCCTTTGTTTTAAAAGTTGGAGAGAGATTTATTCCTACTTTAGAGCCAAAATATATAATAAAAAATATAGAAAAGAAGTTGGCCAAAAGTAGTATAAAAGAGTGGAAAAAATATATTCTAAAAAGAGAAACCTTTAACAATATAAAGATTTATAATATTGAAAATACTAATAGTGTAAAAATAAATAGTGAACTAGAGGGATATGGTGGAGAGGTACAATATATTTTAAATTGTGAAAAAGAAGAGATATATAAAATATATTTTTTATTTGAATTTGCTTTTTTCTCTGGAATTGGTTATATGTCTGAAAAAGGTTATGGACAAGTAGAGATAATATAATTATTAATGCACTCAACTTAAAATTGGGTGCATTAATATCTTAAAATTATAATTGAAAAATCAGTAAAAATATATTATAATACCTTTAAAGAAGGAAAAAAGAAATAAAAAATATTAGCGAAAACATAGTTTTTTAAAAAAATTATATTTAAAACTAAAAATAATGCTAAGAATTTTAACGAAAAATAACAAAAAACTCGAAAAATAAGGTTAAAATACCTAAAATTTTTAATAAAAACCTAGGAAAAATAAAGAGATTAACGACGAAAAAATCATATTTTATCTTGGATAAAAGATAGTTTCGAAAGAAAAGAGCTGTAGAAACAATTAACCAGTAAAAACAAGGATTGAAAGGTTTCAATGTATTGTACCATATAGCCTCTGCCTCTCTTAACTGTAGAAACAATTAACCAGTAAAAACAAGGATTGAAATTAAAAGATGTACTCTTAATGGGTACATTTTTTATTGCCTATAAATAACTATCAATAACTTATATTGAAAAAAAATGATAAAAATGTTATGATTGAATAGATAAAAAATAGAGAGAAGTGATAAAATGAGAGTGCTTGGAATTGACCCGGGAACTGCTATTGTAGGTTATGGGGTAATTGATTTTGAAAAGGGAAAATACAATGTTGTAGATTACGGTTGCATATATACAGATAAAGATTTGCCAATGGAGCAGAGGCTTTGTGAAATATATGAGCAGCTTACAGAGCTTATAAAAAAATACTCCCCAGAGCATATGGCAGTTGAGGAGCTGTTTTACTTTAAAAATAATAAAACTGTTATATCTGTTGGACAGGCTAGAGGGGTAATCTTACTATGTGGACAACAAAATGGAGTTAAGATACAAGGTTATACACCTCTTCAAGTAAAGATAGGGATTACAGGTTATGGAAAAGCTGAAAAGAAACAGGTACAATTAATGGTACAAAAATTTTTAGGAATGAAAGAGATACCAAAACCAGATGATGCTGCTGATGCTTTAGCCATAGCATTTACACATATAAATTCATTAAATAGTAGTTTTGGTGAGAGTTTAAATTTGAAATTAAGTACAAAAAATCTGCCTAAAGAGAAATTAACAGCTAAGGAGTATAGAGAGCTTTTATTAGGAAAATAAAATTTACTAAAAAAGTAAGAAATTAATTCTTGACTTTTTTTATAGGTTATTATATAATTAGAGCATAAAGAATCCTTTCGAAAAGTATTTTAAATTTAACTTAACTAACAAAAAAGCTGCCGTAGTCTGAAGGGTCAGCTTTTTTGTTTTTTTGGAGTTGATTATTGAAACTCTTGAATATAATTTTTTTGCTTTTTAAATATATTGCTTAAAACTTTTAAGTCTATATTATTGACTCTAATTTTTTCCAACTCTACTAGATCATCAATACTCATATATCCAGATACAAGAGTTGCTAAATCTCTTATATCAATATCTATATTCCAATTATCTATATTATCTAATTTTTTTACACTTCCATCTTCTTCTATTGAGAATACACCATTATTTTTATCTATTATATTATCTCTTACTTTAACATTAAAATTAATCCCTTTAATATCTAAATATGAAAGAATATTTTTTACATTTATAATTCTAGCTAATATAAATGGATTCTCTTTTTTTTCTACTTTTAATTGATTTGGAAAGAGAAAATTAAAATTACTTCCTTGAGGAGTGGCAACTTTAAGATTTGGATAATACTCTTTAAAAGTTTTTATAAATACCAACATAGTTTTAGCACTTTCAATATCAGAATAGAAAAACTCTCTAGCAAATATCTCTTCCTCTCTAAAGTAGCACATTAGATATCCTGTTATCCTCTTCTCCCTATAAAAAACATATATCTTACCATTTTCATTTTCAATCTCTGCTTTTATTCTATTAAAATATTCTTTATCTCTTTCTAGATATATATTAGTATTTTTCATCTTTTTATTATACAGTTCAATTATACTATTAAAATCCTCTTCTCCAGCTTTTTTTATCTCAATATCTCTATTGATACTATTAAAAGGTATATCCTCTAATTTTAATTCATATTCTTCTAAACCACTGATATACCCAAAACCAAAGTTACTATATATTTCAGTATTAATAGGACTTAGAAAAACTATATCTCTATTATTAGAAAAAGCATTTTTCAAACTGTGATTTAATAGCTTTTTCATATACCCTTTCCCTCTATATTCTGGAGAAACAGCCACTCCAACTATATAGAAAGAGGGTAAAATATTTCTATTAAAACAAATATCATATGGATTTTCATGTAGAGATGCTTTTATCTCACCATCCTCTTCTAACATTAAAAAATTCTTATCTCTATATATAGTTTTAAAATAAAAATCTATCTCCTCTTCACTATCAGTGAAATTTTCTCTCCATATATCTTTTGCTCTTTCTATATCATCTATTCCATATCTAATCATTATCTCACCTCTTGTTGATATCTTTATATATATTTTACTATGTTAAAATTAATGAGTAAACAGTTAAATAAAAAAATCTCCCAATAGTTATATTGGAAGATTATATCTGTATTAATCATTAGCAAAAAGAAAATCCTTTATTAAACTATTCTCTTTCCACTCTATCATCAATGAGTTCTTATTTTTCTCAAAAAGGGCTGTAAGTATTATATTACATAGCTCCATAGGCACTATATATGAGTTGAAAAATCCATTGTTTTCAACTGAAACTTTAAATGAAACATCACTTAAAAAGCTAATTTCAGAGAAGATATTACTTGTAATCAGTATTGTCTTAATCTTTCTCTCTTTTGCTAATTTAATAGCTTTTATTTCATCATTTAAAAATCTTGGGAAGGCAAATAGTATAACAACATCACCTTTTTTAGAATGGGAAAGAGTTTCAAAAAGTCCAAGTCCCCCTTCATTGACAGCCTCTGTATTATATCCCAATCTCTTTAGTTGCCAATACAAAAATTGAGATATAGATCTACTTGATCCCATACCGATAGAGTAAATCTTTTTCCCCTTGTCTATAATCTCAATAGCCTCATCTATCTGTTTAAAATCAACATTTGATAGAAACTCTTGTATATTTTTAAGATCAGCATTTACAATCTTATTGGCAATCTCACTTTTAGTGTGGAAACTATCCCAGTTTTTTATTAATCTATCATCTGGAGTCATCTCTGTAAGCTCACTTGCAATATAGTTTCTAAAATCAGTATATTTGTTAAATCCAACAGTTTTAGTAAATCTTAAAACAGAGGCATCACTAACCCCAATCTCTTTACCTAAATCCAATGCTGAAAGAACTAAAACTTTTTTAGGATTCTTAATAACATACTCAGCTATTTTCTTTTCTCCCTTAGTTAAAGTTCTATAATTCTCTTTAAAAAATCTATGTATTCTCTCCATAATTTAATTTACCCCTAATCTTTTTATTCTTTTAGTATATTATATCACAATATTCTCTTTTTTAGAAAAAAATCCTTTTATTTTAAATTTAAAATGCTATAATATAATTATAAAAAATTAGGGGTGGTATTGATGGTTATTAATTCTATTAGAATGGTTTTAGATCAAAACAATCTTTTACACAACATTAATTATTTGGAAAAGGCTAAAAATAAAAAGGTTCTTCCAGTAGTAAAGGCCAATGCTTATGGACATGGGGTAAATGTAATAGTACCTGTATTGTATAAAAGTGGACAGAGGGATTTTGCAGTAGCTCGTTATGTAGAGGCAGAGAATATTTTAAAGATGAACCTTGGAAACGATATTAGAATTCTTGTTTTTGAAAGCATTAGGGATATGGAATTGATCAAAGGAACTCCGAATATAGATATTGCTATTAATTCTATGGAAGAGTTTAAAGAGGCTATTGATGCTGGTATTGAGCCTTCAAGAATGCAACTGAAAATTGATTTTGGTTTTGGTAGAAATGGAATCTATGCTTCAGAGGCTAAAGAATTAAGAGAGTATATTTTAGAGAGAAACCTTAAATTAAGAGGAATTTACACTCATCTTTTTGCTGTGAACTACAAAGATGGATTAGAGATTATTGATAATTTCACTAAGATAGTTGATAGCATTGGAAGAGATAGATTTGAGATGATTCACTTACAAAATAGTGCTGGGGTAATGAACTATGATTGTGAAGTTGCTACACATATAAGAGTGGGAATGTTGACTTATGGACTGCAAGAGGTAGGATATTACGATCCTAACCTAAGACAAGTTTTTTCATTAGAGGGGCAAATAGCAGGGGTAAGAGAAGTAGATAAAAGTAAGTATGTTGCATATGAAGTTAAAGATGATTTGGACATTCCTAATTGTAAATACTTAGCTAAAATTAAAATTGGATATGGTGATGGTTTCTTAAAGAAAAATGAAAATAGTAAGTGTATTATAAATAATAAAGAGTTTAAAATAGCTGAAGTAACTATGGATAATACATTTATTGAAGTTGACGAAAGTGTAAAAGAGGGGGATAAGATATATCTATATAGAGATATAACAAAAGAGGTTAATTTTATAGGAATGAATATATATGAACTATTAACTATTTTAAGCCCTCGTATACCTAGAGAATTAAAATATTAATTATTTTTTATAATTTGTAATTTTATCTATATAAAAGAATAAAAGAGCTAGCTTATACTTTCCTAGCTCTTTTTATATTATCTAGATAGTTTATTTAATGCTTTAAATAGTTCTCTGTCCTTTTGAATTTTTCCAAACTTTGTTACAAGCCAGTTTAATTCTTGCTCTGTAAGATTAAGCTCATCTTTAACATATGTTTCTAGCTTTTCAACTTCTTGAGGTAAAAGAATAGGTTTAGTAGAATTATTGATCTCTTGTACTGTACCAGCTCCCTCAAAATATAGAAGTAACTTTTTCCAGTTAGAGAAAAGATCAGTTTTTCTAAGTAACATAACTGCTTTGTAATCTAGTTGTGGAATCTCCTTGTAACCTTTTCTTTTTAAGAAAGTTAAGATCTCATCATCTTTTTTACTATCTATCAAAACCTCTCCAGCTTTTTTGCTATTCATTATCTTAGGTAATCTCTTATCCTTTCCCTTAGTTCTAAGATATTTAGAAAGAGGAATTGTCTTTACCTCATTAAAAAACTCTATCACGAAATCATTAAACTCTTGATTTTCAGGGACTTCATTATTCTCTATTAATTCTATCATCTCATCTATCTTTTTAAAATCTACCATTTTATCTGTCTCCTCTAATTATAAGTATAGTAATATTATAGCATTTAGAAAAATAATTTAAAAGTTAAAAATTGCAAGTTAATAGAATATATGTTAGTATTGATATATAGAAAGTAATTGGAGGAAAAGAATGAGATTAGATAAATTTTTAACAGAGTGTGGACTTGGTAGTAGAAAAGAGGTTAAATCTTTGCTTACAAGTGGAAAAATAAAAGTTAATGGAGAGATAGTAAAAAATCCACAAACTAATATAAAAGAGAATGAAGATAGAGTTGAGTATAACAATAGAGTTTTAGAATATAGCAAATTTAGATATTATATTATGAATAAAAAAGCTGGGTATATAACAGCAGTGGAAGATCCAAGAGAGAAAACTGTAATGGAGTTATTGCCAGATTGGGTAATTAAAAAAGAGTTAGCTCCAGTAGGTAGATTGGATAAGGATACAGAGGGGCTCTTGCTTTTAACAAATGATGGGCAACTTAATCATAAACTTTTAGCACCAAAAAGCCATGTTGAGAAAACTTACTATGCAGAGCTAGAAAAAGATATAAGCAATGAGGATATTGAAAAGTTAGAAAATGGAGTTGATATTGGTGGATATATCACAATGCCAGCTAAAGCAGAGATAGTAGGAGAGAAGAAAATACATCTTACTATTAAAGAGGGAAAATTCCATCAAGTTAAAAAGATGCTAGAGGCAGTAGATAATAAAGTTATATATTTAAAGAGAATCTCTTTTGGAAAACTGTTATTAAATGATATGGAATTAGGAGAGGTAAGAGAGGTAAAAGTTGAAGATATTATTTAATTTTCTTAAATAATATAATAGGACTTTTTAGGAGAAAAGGAAATGGATATTGTTAAAAGAGGGGAAACTGGAGTTGTAACAGCCAGAAGAAAGAAAAGAGTTAAAGAGGAGAGAAAAAGTATATTTGAAATATATCGTTCTCCAAAAACTATAAAAGATTATATGTTCTACCTAAAGGATTTTCTCAACTTTGTATATGAAGGTGAGGGAGAGATTCGTGGTGATGAGCTTATAGATCTAATGAAAGATATAGATAAAACAGATGTAGAAGATTATATTAGTCACTTAGTTGATGAAAGGCAATTGAAGAAGACATCTATAAATAAGATTCTCTCTGCACTGAAATCACTGTATAAAGAGATGGAGAAAAATGGTTTTGATAATCCTTTTAAGTATATAGAACTATTTAAAGTTGGAAGAAATATAGATAATATTTTAAAACTATCTTTTGAAGATATAAAAAAAATTATAGGGCTATATAAAATCAAGGGAGAAAAGGAGTATAGAAATATAACTATATTATATACTCTATTCTATACAGGAATGAGAAGTCAAGAATTGTTAAATCTAAAGTTTAAACATATTCTTGTAAGAGAGGGAAATTATTATATAAAACTAGAGCAGACTAAAAGTGGAAGAGAACAATATAAATCTATATATGGAATACTTGCTGATAAACTTAATGAGTATAAAAATTATCTGCAATCTCTTTACTCTATTGATGATGAGGAGATAGAGGAGCAATATGTTTTTAGTAGCTCAGTTAAAAAAAATACTCAACTATCATATAGAGCATTATATGATTTAGTTCAAAATTTTGGAAAACTTATAGAGAAGGATATTAGCCCACACAATATTCGTCATGCTGTGGCAACAGAGCTTTCAATAAATGGAGCTGATCTTTTAGAGATTAGAGATTTTTTAGGACACGCAGATACAAGAGTAACAGAAGTATATATCAATGCAAAATCTGTTCTTGAGAAAAAAGTTTTAGAGAAGTTACCATCACTTTCTTCTCTTGATGATATAGCAAGTAAATAAGTAGCTATAATTTTAATTAAGAAAATAATATATAAATTTTAAAGATTAATTTCAGAATATAAAATAATTTTGATTTTAATCTTTTTTATTATTATAGATGAATACTTTATCAAGTATAAAAATATTTATAGTTTTTTAATTAAATTAAAGTTTAAATTTAAAATAATTAAGTTATTAAAAATTATTTAAGTAATATAACTGCATATAATTAACATTATATGTGGTTATATTAGTTGTTATATCTGTTTAATAATTATTTTAAATAATTTTATGAAGCTTATAGAATGATTTATATAGTATTACCATAAAATTTTCATTTTATCAAATATAAATTTTTATGGGGTTTCCTATATTTGACTTTTTCTATTATTATGTTATAATATATATGAAAGACCCAATGGGTACTTTGGAAAATGCAAAAAAGTTCTGATGAAATAAGCTCTCATTTATTGGGAGCTTGTTTCATATATATCAAATCCTCAGAACATTTGGTATATAGTAGAGCATTTTCCAAAGGAGGTACTATTATGTACATCTATATTGAAACACTGAGTATTAATGGAGGGATTGCAATTGCTTTCTTCATTCTTGCTTGGTTATGGTATAAAAGTAGATAAATAGTCACCTCAGCCCTGCGGGGCTTTTTTGTTTTTTGAAGATTATTATTTTTTATATAATTTTCTTAATTTTAGATATAGGACTAAAAAATATAAATAATTTAAAAATAGTAATTTTTCTTAAAATATATTATAGGTTTATTTTTTAAAATTATTAAAATTAAAAATTATTTAGTATTACTTTTAATTATAAGTAAATAAAGATTATATTTTATTGCTCAACAAAATTATAATACAACTCAAAAATTAGAAAATAAAAAACTGCTGAAAATGATAATTTTTAAACTATCAAATTCAACAGTTTTATTTTTTAGAAGTTATGTGTAAATCCTAACATTACCATATCATAGTAATAGTTTTTATTTACAAAAGCTAAATATCTAAGATTTACCAAGAAATCCTCTTGTAAGTAATAACCAATTCCAGCACTTAATACTCCAGTATCTCTTCCAGTTTCAAGAATTTTAATTTTTCCATCTCTAGTTCTAAGATCTGCTCTATCACTGAAATCATAATTCCATTCAGCACTACCATTTAAAAGCCACTTATCAGATATTTCACTATAATAACTTACACCTAAGTTACCACTTCCAACTCTATCATTATTATCTAAAATATCTCCATGCCCCTTAGTAGTATATTGATTCCAATTAACTCCAATATGTGGATATAGAATATTCTTCTCATTGATATCAAAAAAATACCCTGCCTCTGCTCCCAATGAATAGTTTTTACTTCTATATATTATATTAGATATATTGTTACTACTTAATATATTTTTCCCCTCATCATAACCAGCTTTTCCTATAAATAGAAAATCATTGTAGTTATAAGCTAGATAGGCATTAAGTCCATATGTTCTAACCTTTTGATCACTGTCATTGCTATCTTTATAATCAACTTTAGATTTTATATATCCAAGGCTCATACCAGTTATCATATTGGGATTTGATAGAAATGTACTATTAGTTCCAGTTAAAAATCCCTTTGTTTTACTAGAGTAATCTGTATTATAATTATCTCTATCATAGTTAGATTTCAGTTCTCCAATCCCCTCTATATATTGGCTACTACCACTATAACCTCTTCTATTTAATTTTTTAAATATTATGCTCTCTCTAAATTGCTCTGTTCCTCTATGTGTAATAATCTTGCTATTAATTTCAGCTAGATTATTTTGTAGATTATCTCTATTAGCCAATGTTGGTATAGAAATAGCTACTAAAGCAAGAACAGTTAAAATTCCTTTTTTCATCTCTCCTCCTAATTATCTTCTTTTCTTTCCAAAGATTCTTAATAGATATAGGAATAGATTGATAAAATCAAGGTAAAGATTTAAAGCTCCAATAATTCCTATTTTTTCAATAACTTCTCTATCTCCACCAGCAATATTATAAGCTAGACGTTTAATTCTATTTACATCATAAGCTATAAGAGCTGAGAATATAACTATACCTAATATAGTTCCAGCCCAATAAAGCATTGGTGCTTTTATAAAGAAGTTAATTAGTGACATTATAATAATAGAGATAAGTCCAGTCATCAAATATTTTCCATAGTGGCTTAAATCTTCTGAAGTAGTATATCCATATACTGCTATTACAACAAACATTACAAGAGCAACACCTAAAGTATATAGTATACTTATAGGATCAAATACAAATGCAAGGCTACTGAATAAAATACCATTCATAAGTGAATAGATAAAAAACATAAGTCTAGCTGTTCCAGATGACATCTTGTTTATACCTAAACTTAAGAAAAATACAAGTCCTAATTCAGCAAAAGTTATTATCTTAAAGTAAGGTACAATAGTGTAAAGTAAACTTTGATTAAAGAAAAATACATAAGCTGGAACTGCTGTTGTAATCAATATCCCAACTATCATATTAAGAAATACCTTTCTTAAAAAACCATTTGTTACCTCTGCACGATCTACAAAATTTCCATATTCATCTCTTTGTTCATTTAAATCATATTCATTCATAGTAATACCTCCTAAAGTATATAAAATTTAAAAGAACTTGAAATAAATTTTGTAAATATAATTACTAAAACTATATAATCTATCTACAAAAATTTATTTTTCAAATCCTTATAATTATAGACAAGTTTTAGTAAAGCTTAGATCTACTACCTTAATTCCATCTACTGCTGCACTCATTATTCCACCAGCATATCCTGCCCCTTCTCCTATAGGGAAAAACCCTCTAACATTTATAGACTCTCCTTTTATATCTCTAACTATCTTAACAGGAGCAGAGGTTCTAGTTTCTGGAGCAATTAGATTAACCCTATTAGAGATAAAGTAACTATTTTTACCCCAATTTTCAAAAGCAGCTTTCATATTATTAGTTATAAATTGAGGGAAAAGCTTATTTATATCATATGAGTTCATCTTCATATCATAACTACTTTCTATCTCTGATTTTGTCTCTCTATTACTCATAAAGTCCATTACATTTTGATATACTGCTCCATAGTTGTTTCCAATCTCAAAAGTTTTTCTTTCAAGCTTTTCTTGGAATTTCATACCAGAGAACAGCTCCTCACCAAATTCATTTTCCTTTATCCCTACAACAATAGCAGAGTTTGAAAATCTACCATCTCTTTGAGAATAACTCATACCATTTACCAATGTCCCACCAGTTTCAGATGCAGCATTTACAACTACACCCCCTGGGCACATACAGAAAGAAAATACTCCTCTATCCTCTTTTCTATTATTATATGTTACACTATATGTAGCAGCTCCTAATAGAGGATTTCCAGCAAATTTACCATATTGCATCTTATCAATATCCTCTCTAAGATGCTCAATTCTAACTCCAACAGCGAAAGGTTTATTTTCCATATGTACACCTTTTACCTGTAACATTCTATAAGTATCTCTTGAAGAGTGCCCTATAGCTAAAATTACAGAGTCCACTGAATAATATTCTCTCTCTTTTAAACCTCTAAGAATATCAATTCCTATAACTTTTCCATCTTTTATATGTAGATTTTCCATTTTACTATTAAAATAGAATTTTCCACCCATACTCTTTATTTTTTCTCTTAGATTTTTAACTACAACTTTTAATACATCAGTTCCTATATGTGGCTTATAATCCCACATAATATTTTCTTGAGCTCCACAAGCTACCAACTCTCTAAATACCTTATCTATATACTCACTTTTTATTCTAGTATTTAGTTTACCATCAGAGTATGTTCCTGCTCCCCCCTCACCAAATTGCACATTTGATTCTGAATTAAGAGCTTTCAGATCTGAGATATCAGAGGAGTTTATAAAGTTATTTGTTGTAATATCTCTCTTATCTACCTCTTCTCCCCTTTCAAATACTAATGGAATATATCCATATTCAGCTAATCTAAGAGCTGCAAAAAGTCCTGCTGGTCCTGCTCCTATAACAGCTACCTCTTTTTTATTAAAAAGTGGCTCACGTTTTGGAATCTCCTTTTCCTTTGCAATAGTTACATCTTTTAATTTAGATAGATCAATATCATTTTTTAAAACAACCTCTATTGAATAGATAAACTTAATATCATTTTTCTTTCTACTATCAATAGAACGTTTATTCCAAATGATTCTCTCTATATTCTCTTTTTTTATACCTCTTTTACCTATCTCTTTTATTAACTCTTTATCTTGATTTTTTTCTAAAGAGATAATTATATTATTTATATTTACTTTCATTACTCACCTCTTAACAGATTATAGCATAAAAAATAATCTCTATCAATTATCTCTATAATTAAGTTTATTTTTTATTTTAAATTTACTTGTTAATTTTTTAAATATTTTATCTAATAGGAGAAAAGGATAATAAAAAAGGTTATTACATGTAAAAAGTGTAATAACCTAATAATCATTATTTATCTAATTTTCCATATGCAACTAAAGGATCATCTTTAGGAATAGCTAAACTAATTGTTTGATATAAAATAATTCCATCAAATTCTGCTTTAAAAGTGTAAAGTTCATTACCAAAACAATCTTTAATCTCTCCTAAAATATCACCTTTTTTTATAAAATCTCCAGCTTTAAATTTAGGATACCAATATCCATCACAAGGAGATTCAAGATATTTAGCCTCTATTATCTCTTTTTGTTCTATTTTTTCTAAAGAATCATATTTTATAATCTCTAAATAAGATAAAAACTCTTTTAAACATTTTTTATATTTAATAAGATTTTCATTTTTTATATTTCCATTTCCTCCCAACTCTATAAGCAAAGCTGGAATTCCTTGGATAGCAGCTGAGTTATAAGCACCAGTACTTGCCTTTGATCTAACTCTTATAGGAAGAGAAATATTAGATGCAACTTCATGGGAAAAATCTATAATCTCCCTTTCTCCTATTCCTGGAGCATAAATAAAAGGCATAACCTCTTCAAATAGATCTCCACCATGAACATCAATAAAAAAATCTAATTGAGGATAAAGATATTTTGAAAAAGTAAAAGCTATCTTCTCAGATATAGTTCCATTTTCATCTCCAGGAAAAACTCTATTTAAATTTTTACTATCTTCTGGAACTATTCTTGAAACTCTTTTAAAAAAACCAGAATAATTTATTGTATGTAAAATTATTAAAATTCCATTTATATTTTCTGGAGTAAATTCATTTGCTAAATCAATAGCAGCTTGAATACTTGTATATTCACAATTATGGATCCCAGCAGATATACAAATAGTTTTTCCTTTATTCTTTCCATAAATAACAGTAACAGGAATATTATAGTTATCTATCTTCCAAAAACCAGAATACTTTTCTCCCACATTACAAGTAATATTTCCTAGTTTAAACATTCTTCCTCCTTTTTTTCTATCAAATGACATGCTACCTTATGATTTACCTCAATCTCTTTTAATAGTGGTTTCTCATTTTTACAAATTTCCATAGCATATTCACATCTATTTACAAAAGGACAACCTTTTGGAACATCTAGAGGGCTGGGAACATCTCCAGATAATAATTTTACCTTATTTTCAGAAAATGTATTTAAAGTAAATACTGCATTTAAAAGAGCTTTTGTATATGGATGAAATGCTATATCTTGCATTTTATCTGAATCCATCACTTCAACAACATTCCCTAAATACATAACAGCAATCTCTTGAGAGAAAGACTTAACTAACATTAAATCATGGCAAATAAATAGAATACTTAAATTCTTTTCCTTTTGAAGTTTTCTTAAAAGTTTTATAATACTACTTTGAACAGAAACATCTAAGGCAGATGTAGCTTCATCACAAATTAATATTTCTGGTTCTAAAGATATTGCTCTAGCTATTCCTATTCTTTGAAGTTGTCCTCCACTTAAATTATGCGGATATAATTCTAAATATTCTTCAGATAGTTCAACCATATTTAATAGTTCTTTAGCTTTTTCATATTTTAATTTTTTATCTAACAACCCATAGTTTAGAAGTGGCTCTGTTAAAATATCTATTATTTTCATTTTAGGATTAAAGGCAGACATTGCATCTTGAAATATCATTTGAATATTTTTTCTATTTAACCATATCTCATGTTTGTTAAATTTAGATATATCTTGATTTTTATAAACAATACTTCCAGATGTAATATTTTCAAGGTGCATAATCATTCTTACAAAAGTTGATTTTCCACATCCACTCTCTCCTACAATACCGAAACATTTTCCTTTTTTCAAATCTATATTAACTTTGTCACAAGCTGTTAAAGATCTATTATTTGGAGTTTTAAATATTTTAGTTACATCTTTAGCTTGTAAAATTATATCTTTATTATTAGATTCCATATTTTTCTTCAACTCCTGGAACAGAATTTAACAGTATTTTTGTATAATCGCTTTTAGGTGAGTTTATAATCTCTTGAGGTGTTCCCTGTTCTAAAACATCTCCTTTTTTCATCACTATAATTCTATCTGACATATAAGCAGCAACTCCTAAATTATGTGTCACTATAAGAATAGTTGTACCATAGTTTTTTCTTAAATTCAAAAGTTCCTCTACTATTTGAGCTTGAGTAGTTACATCAAGGGCACTAGTAGGCTCATCAGCTAAAAGAACTTTAGGATTAAAGGTCATAGCTATTGCAATTCCCACTCTCTGACACATTCCCCCACTTAATTGGTGGGGATAGCTGTTCATTACATTTTCAGGAGTTGGAAGATTCATCTTTTTTAACATTAATATAGCTTTTTCCTTAGCTTCTTCTTTTGATAAATTTGAATGTTCTTGGATATACTCAATAAATTGAACACCTATTTTTCTAATTGGATTTAATGTATTTCTACTATCTTGAAAGATCATAGTTATATCTTTTCCATGTTTATTTTTTAAATTAGAATTATTTAAGATCTCTTCATTTTCAAAAAGAATACTTCCACTTAAAATTTTACTATTTTTATTTAAAGCTCCAATAATACTTTTTATTACAGTAGTTTTTCCACTTCCACTCTCTCCGACTATTCCTATTATTTCACCTTTTTTTACTGAAAGATTAAAGTTATTTACTACTGGTACTTTATTGCCATATTGAATAGTTAAATTAGTAATATTTAACATAAATTTATCTCCTATTTTATATTTGTTTTATTTGTTATCCAATAGTAATCAGTTGGAAACATAACTGCATTTTCTATATTTTTAGTTGTTATTAAATATGTAGTTTCATATCCAAAGAATATAGTAGGGATATCATTCATTATTAATTGTTGAATCTCTATCATCATATCTTTTCTTTTTTCTTCATCAAATTCAGAGGCAAGCTTATCTAATAATTCATCAACTTTTTCATTTTTATATCCTGTTTGGTTAGTAGCTGATTTGCTATACCAGTTTTCACGTAGATATTTTTCAGGATCTCCAGTATTAGCTACAAGAACATTCCAAATAAGAAGATCAAATTTTCCTGAATCTCTTAAATCCAATAGTGTTTCATAACTAACAGTATTTATTTTCACATTGATTCCAACTTCTTTAAGGCTTATTTGAGCAGCTTGAGCATAGATTTTTAACTCTTCTCTACTTGTATATATTACAAAATTTAACTCTAATTTTTTTCCATCATTAAAACCAATGATGAAAGAGTTAATTTTAATGTTGTAATAAAGCTACTAAATAATTTTGTTGCAACAGGTACTTTCATTGAATAAGAGTAACCTAAATCGCCTTTGCAAAATTTTAACAGCCAATTTCCATATTGAATTAAAAAAGGTTTGTCTAATCCTAATTCAGCTCTAGTTTTTGCTAACAATTCTGGAGTTGGAATATTTCCACACTCAGTGAGCATTATTTCAGCTGGATCTCCAGGAGAAAGATAGATAAGACTAAAAGTAAAAAAACTTATTCCAAATAACACAATCAGTATTTGGAGCATCCTGTTGAGAAACTGACTTTTCATAAAACTTTCCTCAAAATCTTTATACTTTAGATTTTGATAAAAATTTCTTTCTCAACACTATTTAGCAAAGAGCATAAAAAAATACACCCTTAACCTTAAGATAAGATTTTAGGTGTAATTTTCTTAAAATATATCCCCTTTTCTTTTTAAAATCAATCCACAAAGGAAAGTCATAAAATCAGAGAAAGGAAAAGCTAACCAAACTCCATTTTCTCCCAATAGAGGTGGCAAAATCAAAAGACCTAATATAACAAAAACTGTACTTCTTAAAACTGAAAGTATATTAGCTGCCTTTGCTTTATCTTTTGACTGTAAAAATGATATATCAACAAAGTTTGCTCCAACAAAGATTATAGCACATGAATATAAACTCAATCCATGCCATGCCATTTTAACAAGTTCTCCATCTTCACTAAACAGCTTAATAACACTATCTCCAAAGAAGTTTACCCATATTAATATGATAATAGCTATAACAAAGGCTACTATATGCCCAATCTTGTAAGTTTCCTTAACCCTATCAAATTTTTGTTCTCCATAGTTGTAACTTACTATTGGTTGAATACCTTGTCCAAGCCCATTGTATAACATTCTAAATATATAGAACACATAGCCAGCAATACAGAAAGCTGAAACTCCCATCTCTCCACTATATTTCATAAATGAGATATTAAATAGTATTGTGATCAATGCCACAGCAAACTCCATAATAAATGATGGAAATCCTATGCTCCATATCTTTTTCAAAGTTTCAAATTTTATTCTATTTTCAAAATAGAATTTAAATCTTGAACCAGGTTTTAAAAAGTAGTGTATTAAAAATAGCATAGAGGCAAATTGCCCTATTCCAGTTGCCACAGCAGCACCAAATATTCCCCATTCAAATTTCATTATAAAGAGCCAATCTAAAAATATATTTGTAATTGCACCAATTACCATTGATAAAAAAGCATAAGTAGGGGATTTATCATTTCTTACTACTGCATTAAGTGAATTGGAAATCATTAGAAATCCCAGTGCAAAGGTACAAGGGTACATATATTTTTTTACTATAGGCATAAGGTTATCATTAGCCCCCATAAGATATATTATCTTCTCATTAAAAACAAGTACTGCTAAAAGTATCAAAAGATAAGCAGTGACATTTAATATGATAATATATGAAAAGCATCTGTTACAATGCTCTTTATCTTTAGGATTTAAAGATATAAGAGTTGCTCCCCCTATTCCAAACATAAGGCTAAGAGCAGCACCAAAATTTATAATTGGATAGCCGAGATTTAAAGCTGCCAATCCCTCTGCTCCCACACCTCGACCAACAAACACACCATCTACAATAGCATATAGAGCAGTAACTATCATTCCAGTAACAGCAGGAATAGAAAAATTTAAAAATAATTTAGTAATAGAATCCTTTCCCAAACTAATACTTTTAGCCATTATATTCTCCTTTTTATTAAAATTTTTCAATTAAAAAAATGTCAAAAAGAGAAACCTCTTTCTAACATTTTTTATTTTAGGGATACCGAAGTATCCCTTTATTATTATATTACAATTTAACTATCTAAAATCTTTTATTTTGCTTCAAATATAAGTTCTTGATTATCTTTAGTTGTAATTATAATTTTATTATCTTCCATTTGAATTTTATCAGCTTCACTTAAAAGTTGTAGATATTCCATTTCAGCTGCCATTTTATCTTGTGGTCCAGCCATCATAGTAGATGCTACATTACTTACATCAAGATCTTCACCATTGATTACAGCTCCACCAAAATATCTATTTACACCTGAGAATCCAAATACTTTACCATCTTCAAAGGCAATTGTAATATCAGCATTTTGGTATTTATTAGTTAAATGATATTCTTGAGGTGCTTTTTCAGCTACTGCTTCCTTTTTTTCTTCTACTGAACTACAACCTACTAATAAAGTTCCTGCTGCTATAAGTGTCATTAATTTTTTGTACATTAACAATCCCTCCTAATTATTTAAAATAGTCTTGTCTACACTCTAACATTTTTTTTTAATTAAAGCAACCCTTATTTTACTATTTTAAATACTTTTTCTTTACCACTAAATCGTCTTTTCCCTCTCCTAATCTAAACTCATCATATAATTCGTCATCATCATCTACATATACAGTAGCATCAATAACATCACCTTTTCTAATCTTTAATTTAGAAAAATCTCTGATATCTCTAACTACATACTCCTCTTCCCATTTAGAACAGTAAACAACTAAATCACCTTTTAATTTTTTAGCAGTTTTAATAAATGATTTTATTACCTCATCAAGAGTTATTTTACTAACTTCATAAGCCATAATTTTCACCTCTTACTTTATTTTTTTAAATGATGGTTGCATCTTATCAAAGGAAGATATATATTTTACACCTATGCTTTCTAAAAAGTCATATACTCTATCAAAATCCATAGTCATATAATCTTTTATATGAGAATCTGATCCAATAGTTAAGATCTCTCCCCCTAATTCATAATATCTTTTTAAAATATCTGTACAAGGATAGAATCTATCCTCTCTATATCTATAACCTGAAGTATTAACTTCTATTCCTTTTCCCTTTTCTATTAATTTTTTTAAGATAACATCAATTATATCAAAATGTTTTTTATAATCTAAACCTCTAAATTTTTCTCCACCATATCTTGTAACAAAATCTATATGTCCATACACATTAAATTCATTGTATTTTTCAATATTTTGTAAAACATATTCAAAATATAGATTGTGTACCTCGTCCTTTGTTCTTCCAGCTTGAATCTCTCCAAATGCTAAATCCACTCTATCAATAGCATGGCTTGAGGCTATTACAAAATCAAAAGGGTATTTTTTTATAACACTTTCAAGATAATCTTTAGTGTGTGGTTGTACTCCTACTTCTACACCAAATTTAACATCTATATCTTTTTTATATTTTTCTCTTAACTCAAAAACTCTCTTTGCATATCTATCTACATCTAAAATCCAGTTGTCAGTCATTCCCTCTATATCATACTCAAGATGATCTGTTAAAGCTATCTCTTCAAGACCTAATCTAATTCCCTCTTTAACTATCTCTTCTATATTTTGTGTCGAATCTCCTGAAAACTCACTATGCAGATGATAGTCACTTATTATTTTATTCAAAATCTTCTCCTCCTTAAAATATAAAATTTATTCTCATCTATATTGTATCATATTTTTTTAATTAATTACACTTTTCTTACATATATTTTTTTAGTTCCATATTCTATACAATTTAATATGATATGTAATTTTTTCAAAATATCTTATTAATTTTTTTCTCTTTTAGAATTATTTAATCAAAAATAATATAAAAATTTTCTATGATTTATTGAAATAATTTTCAATAATGTACATCATATAAATTATTAATCTTTCTCTATTGACAAAGTGAAGAGTGTAGATTAATATTATATTGTAAACGATTACATAACAAAATAAAAATGGTGATTTTTATGAATATGAAGGATATTGCCAAAGAATTAGGAATATCAGTAGCCACTGTTTCTCGAGCTATTAACAATAGCGAAAATATAAATCCTGAAACTAAAAAAAAGGTTTTAGAGTTTGTAGAAAAAAGTGGATATACTCCAAATGCAATAGCTAGGAATTTATCAAAGATGGAGAGTAAAACAATTGCTCTTTTGATTCCAAATATTAGTAACCCATTTTTTGCCTCACTTGTAGAGGAGATATGTAAAGCTTTTTCTAAAACACAATTTCAGATTGCACTATATAACACCTCTGAAGATTTAGAGCAAGAGAAAAAAGCTATAAAAAATATATTGGGAGAAAGAATTGCTGGAGTAATAGCTGTTTTAATCAAGGGGACATATGATAATAACCCTTTTGAATCATTGATAAATCACAATATTCCAGTTCTACTTTTAGATAGAGATACAACTTCATTTGAATTACCAGGAGTATTTTTAGATAACTTCAATGGAGCATACAAAGTTGTAAAAAAATTACTGGAGAAAGGGCATAGAAAAATTAGTATATTAACTGGAGATTTGAACTCGATTACTTCTCAAGAGAGATTAAGAGGGTATATTAAAGCTCACGAAGATATGGAGATTCCTTATTCAAAAGAGGATATATATGAGGGAGATTTCTTAGTTGATAGTGGATACAGTTTAGGAAAAGAGATTTTAAAAACTTCATCTACTGCACTATTCTCATCAAATAACCTTATGTTATTAGGTTTCTTAAAAGCAACTAGAGAGATGAAAAAAGATATTGATCTTGCTTGTTTTGAGGAGTTAGATATTTTAGATATATTTGATATTGAGGTTTTAGCTTGTAAAATTCCATTAAATATAATGGGAGAAAAGGTATTTGAACTATTTTTTACTGATAAAAACAAGAGAAAAAAAATATATATAGAACCGATTTTAAAAGAGGGTGATGAATAAGATGAAAAAAGTAGTTGTAGTTGGAAGTATAAATATGGATTTAGTCACTATGTGTCAGAGAGTACCAGAGGCTGGAGAAACTATTTTTGGAGATAAATTTTTTCAAGTTCCTGGAGGTAAGGGAGCAAATCAAGGAGTGGCTATTGGTAAGCTAGGAACAGAAGTTACTATGCTAGGAAAGGTTGGTAACGACTCTTTTGGAAATGATCTTATAAACTCTATGAAAAATAGTGGAGTTAATACTGAGTATATAGAGAGATCTGAAAGCTCTACTGGAATAGCTAAGATAATAGTTGAAGGAAATGGGCAAAATAGAATACTTGTTGTTTCTGGAGCTAATATGGATGTGGATAAAGATTACATTGATAGACATATAGATGTAATTAAAAATGCAGATATAGTTGTTACTCAATTGGAACTACCTTTATCAACAGTTGAATATGCTCTTGAAAAAGCAAAGGAGTTTGGAAAGATAACTATATTGAACCCTGCTCCAGCAGCTCCTTTAAGTGAAAAGATGATAAAGTCTAGTGATATTATTATACCTAACGAAACTGAGTTAAGTATGATTACTAAAATGGCTACTGATACTGAAGAGGAGATAAAAGCAGCTTGTGAAAAACTTTTAGCTATGGGAGTTAAAGAACTTATTGTTACACTAGGGAGCAAAGGGTCACTACATGTAAATAGAGAAAAATCAGAGTTTCACAGTGCATATATAGTAAAAGCTGTGGATACAACAGCAGCAGGTGACAGTTTTATTGGTGGTTTTGTTAAAGCTTTAAATGGAGATAATATAGATGAAGCAATAGAATTTGGAACTAAAGTATCAGCAATAGCAGTTACAAGAATAGGGGCTCAAAGTTCTATTCCTACATTAGAAGAGGTAAATGAATTTAAAGGGGTGAAAAGATAATGAAAAAAGGTAGATTATTAAATAGTGAACTTTCTTATGAGATTGCAAAAATAGGGCATACAGCTCATATTACTGTGTGTGATGCAGGTTTGCCAATCCCAAAAGATGTAAAAAGAATAGATTTAGCAATTGAAGCAGGAACACCAAATTTTATTCAAGTACTAAAACCAATATTAAGTGAGATGCAAGTGGAAGAGATAATTTTAGCAAGGGAGATACATGATCACAATATCCCTATGTATGCTGCAATTATGAAAGCATTTAAAGAGGCTGGAATGGATCCAAAAATAATTGAGGTATCACATGAGGAATTTAAAAAAATTACTCATGAAAGTGAAGTTATTGTAAGAACTGGAGAATGTTCACCTTATGCTAATATAATATTGAAATCAGGAGTTACTTTTTAGGAGAGATCTATGAATAAAGAGATTGTTTTAAAGATGAAAGATATAGTTAAGACATTTCCTGGGGTAAAGGCTTTAGATGGAGCTCAACTAAATATATATAAAGGTAGGGTTATGGCTCTACTAGGTGAAAATGGAGCTGGAAAATCTACTCTTATAAAAGTAATGACAGGTATCTATCAAATGGATAGTGGAACTATTGAACTAAAAGGGAAAAAGGTAGATTTTAAAAGTATCAATGATTCACAAGGTGAAGGAATTGCTGTTATTCACCAAGAGCTAAATCTTATACCTGAATTAAGTATTACAGAAAATATATTTTTAGGTAGAGAGATTACAAATAAATTTGGAAAGATAGATTCTAAGTTAATGGCAAAAGAGGCTAGATTTCTTTTAGATAAATTAAATGTAAAGGAAGATGGAAAAACTCTAGTAAAAGATTTAACTATTGGAAAGATGCAAATGGTTGAGATAGCTAAAGCACTTTCTCAAAATGCTAAAATTATAATAATGGACGAGCCAACAGATGCTCTTACTGATAGTGAAACTGAAAGTCTTTTTGAAGTTATTAGAGAGTTGACTAATGAAAATAAAAGTATTGTGTATATCTCACATAGATTAAAAGAGATTCCAGAGATATGTGATGATGTAACGATAATGAGAGATGGAAAGTTTATATGCGAAGCAGAGGTAAAGGATATAAATGAAGATTTTATAATCAAAAATATGGTTGGTAGAACTCTTGAAGAGCAGTTCCCTAGAGTTGAAATCCCTAGGGGAGAAGAGGTATTGAGAGTTGAAAATCTAAAAAATAGTTATGTTAATGATATCTCTTTTACTCTACATAAAAGTGAGATACTGGGAATATCAGGACTTATGGGAGCTGGTAGAACAGAGCTTGTAAGAACAATATATGGACATCTAAAGAAAGATTCTGGACATATCTATCTTGAAGGTGAAGAGATAAGTATGGGATCTGCTGCTGAAGGAGTCGCTAAGGGAATAGCTTATGTTTCAGAAGATAGAAAGGGAGATGGACTTGTTTTAGGAATGAGTGTTAAAGAAAATATGACACTTTCAGCAATGAATTTTATATCATCTTTCTTTAAATTAGATAAAAAATTGGAAAGAGAATCAGTTGAAGATTATATTGATAAGTTTGAGATAAAAACTCCTACTATGGAGCAAAAAATTAAAAATCTAAGTGGTGGAAATCAACAAAAGGTTGCTATTGCAAAGGCACTTTTAACTAATCCTAAAATTCTTATTTTAGATGAACCAACTAGAGGTGTAGATGTTGGAGCTAAAAAAGAGATCTATGATGTTATAAATGAATTGAAGAAAAAGGGAATGAGTATAATTATAGTATCATCTGAAATGCCTGAAATTTTAGGGCTTAGTGATAGAATTTTAGTTATTCATAACCATAAAATAACTGGGGAATTTTTAGGAAAAGATGCAACTCAAGAGAAGATTATGAGATGTGCAGTAGGAGGAAAAAATGATTAAAAAGATATTAAAGAATAAGCCTTTGATAGGACTTATACTTTTTTCAGCAATAGTAGCAGCTATCAATCCAAGATTTTTATCAGTGGCAAATATATTAAATGTATTTAGACAATCATCTATCAATGCTGTAATAGCAATAGGAATGACATTTGTAATTCTTACTGGGGGAATAGATCTATCAGTTGGATCTATCTTAGCATTTTGTGGAGCAGTAAGTGCTGCAATGCTAAGTTCAGGAATAAATCCTGTTTTAAGTTTATTAGTTGCTCTTGTTTTAGGGCTGTTCTTTGGAATAGTAAATGGATTTTTAGTTTCAGTTATGAAGTTACAAGCATTTATAGTAACATTAGTAACAATGACTTTCTTGAGAGGGGCGACACTTGTATTTACAAATGGTAAACCTATTACTGTTAATGATGGTGGTGCATTGTTTGAAAATATAGGAGGAGGGTATCTATTTAATATACCAATTCCTATCTATATAACACTTATACTATTTGTAGTAGGACACTATATTTTAACAAATACAAGATTTGGAAGATATACCTATGCTATTGGTGGAAATGAAGAGGCAACAAAACTTTCAGGTATCAAAGTTAATAAAATAAAAATATGGATATATGGTATATCAGGAGTTCTTGCAGCATTAGCAGGAATTATTACAACATCAAGATTGTTCTCTGCTCAACCTACTGCTGGAACTGGATATGAACTTGATGCTATTGCAGCTGTTGTTTTAGGTGGAACTTCTCTAGCTGGAGGGGTTGGGAAGATCACAGGAACAGCATTGGGAGCTATAATAATAGGTGTACTTGGAAATGCTCTTAACTTACTAGATGTATCATCATACTATCAAATGATGATAAAGGCAGCTGTTATATTAATTGCGGTTTTAATAGACAAGAAGTCTAACAAATAAAAGGGAGTGGTAGATATGACAAAATTTAAAAAATTATTTGGATTGGCAGGAATATTTTTAGCATTTGCAGCATCTGCATCAGCTGAAAGAATAGGACTTGTAATTTCTACACAAAATAACCCATTCTTTGTTACATTAAAAGAGGGAGCAGAGGCTAAAGCTAAAGAGTTAGGACACGATTTAATAGTTCTTGATTCTCAAGATAACCCAGCTAAAGAGTTAGGAAACGTTGAAGATCTTTTAGTTAAAGGTGTAGATGTACTACTTATCAACCCTACAGATTCAGATGCAGTTGTAAGTTCAGTTAAAGCAGCTAATAGAAATAAAATTCCAGTAGTTACTCTTGATAGAGCAGCAAATGGTGGAGAGGTTGTATCACACGTAGCATCTGACAATGTATTAGGTGGAGAGATGGCAGGAAACTTCATAGTTGAAAAACTTGGTGGAAAGGGTAAAGTTGTAGAACTTGAAGGAATCCCTGGTACTACTGCTGCAAGAGATAGAGGAACTGGATTTAATAAAGCTGTCAATGGAAAACTTGAAGTTGTAGCTAAACAAGCAGCTGACTTTGATAGAACAAAAGGATTAAATGTAATGGAAAATATTTTACAAGCTCAACCTGAAATTCAAGCTGTATTTGCTCACAATGATGAGATGGCACTTGGAGCATTAAAAGCTATTGAAGCATCTGGAAGAGATATATTTGTAGTTGGTTTTGATGCTACTGATGATGCTGTTGCTGCTGTAAAAGAGGGTAAACTTGCTGCAACAGTTGCACAAAAACCTGCTGAAATAGGGGCTATCGGTGTTGAAGTTGCTGATAAGATAGTTAAAAAACAAGCTGTTGAAAAGAATGTGCCAGTAGAACTTGAATTAGTTAAATAGATTTTTATTGAGGCTGTTGTAAATTGATGATTTAGTATCATTGATTTGCTCAGCCTCTTTTTATTTTTATAAAAAAAATATAGAGCACTTTTTTATAATTTCTTCCTGCTATATCCACTATTCAATTCTATTAAAAGAGCATTTCTAATATCTTGTAGTAAAAAATAAATTTTAATTAAAAATAGAAAAAAACTAGCTAGTAAGAATATTTATGATATAATATAAAAATATATATTTTTTGTTTAATGTAAAAAGTAAAAAAACTGAAGGAGGAAATTTATGGAACAAATATCTCAAATCATAGGAACAGTGAATAATCTCCTGTATTCCTATGTGCTAATTGCATTGCTTTTAGTTTTAGGAACTTATTTCTCAATCAAAACAGGATTTATTCAAGTAAGATATGTTGGGGAAATGTTTAGACTTTTAGGGGGGAAAAATTCAAAAAGTAAAAACGGAATCTCTTCTTTCCAAGCTTTTTGTATTTCAATAGCTTCTTGTGTAGGAACAGGAAACCTTGCAGGAGTTGCCATTGCCATAGTAATTGGAGGACCAGGAGCAGTTTTCTGGATGTGGCTTATAGCTTTAATTGGAATGTGTTCAAGTTTAGTTGAATGTACATTAGCTCAAATGTATAAAATAAAAGATGGAGATCATTTTAGAGGTGGACCAGCTTACTATATGGAGAAAGCTTTAAAAAAGAGATGGATGGGAGTTGTTTTCTCAATACTTATCTCTATAACATATGGTTTAGTATTTAACTCAGTCCAATCAAATACTTTAGCTTCAGCTTTTAATAAAGCTTTTGGAATTGATCAACTTTATGTAGGAATAGTCTTAGCAGTAGTTACAGCTGTAATTATTTTTGGGGGAATTAAAAGAATAGCCCATGTTGCTGAAGTATTAGTTCCAGTAATGGCAGTAGCTTATATTTTAGTAGCAATATTTATTGTTATAAAAAATATTGCTATGATCCCTTCTATTTTATCACTGATTTTTTCTAGTGCATTTGGATTGAAACCAGTGACAGGAGGGTTATTTGGAACTGTTATAATGCAAGGAATTAAGAGAGGATTATTTTCAAATGAGGCAGGAATGGGATCTGCTCCAAATGCAGCAGCTACATCAGATGTATCTCATCCTGTTAAACAAGGATTAGTTCAAGCTCTTGGAGTATTTACAGATACAGTAATAATTTGTTCTTGTACAGCTTTTATAATACTAATTTCAGAAGGGTACACTTCAGGAAATGTTACTGGAATTCAATTAACTCAAGATGCAATAGTTTCTGAAGTTGGTTCGTGGGGAGCAATATTTATAGCTGCTTGTATACTGTTTTTTGCATTTTCATCAGTAATTGGGAATTATTATTATGGAGAAACTAATATTGAATTTATAAAAGCTAATAAAAATTGGTTAACAGTTTATAGAGTTGCAGTTGTTCTAATGGTTTTATATGGTTGTATCACAGATTTGCCATTTGTATGGAACTTAGCAGATCTGTTTATGGGACTAATGGCAACAATGAATCTATTAACAATAGCAGTTCTTGCTAAATTTGCTTTTGCAGCTATCAAAGATTATGAAAAACAGAGAAAAGCTGGAAAAGATCCAGTATTTAAAGCTAATAGTATTCCAGAATTAAAAAATACAGAGTGTTGGGATGATTAAAATTACTCTGTTATCAATTATTAATTTTTAACTTAGATTAAGGCTGAAAGAATTTTAAAATTTTTTCAGCCTTTCTTTATGTTTAAGGAAATTAAAAAACTACACCCTTTATATATGAGTGTAGTCCTAAATTTTAGCTTTATAATTAATTACATCTCTTTTACTCTATCAGCTAATAATTTACCAACTTTAAATTTAACAGCTTTCTTACCAGGAATAGTCATTCTTTCTTTAGTTTGAGGATTTCTAACTTCTCTACTTGCTCTCTCTTTTACTTCCCATTTTCCCCAACCAACAAAAGTAATACTATCTCCATTTAATAGTGTATCTTCTACTGTATCTAGAAATAATGCTACTGCTCTTTCAGCTTCTTTTTTAGTAAATCCACCTTTTTCTGCATATAATTCAACAAATTCTTTTTTAGTCATAGTTGCCTCCCTATTTTCTAGTTTCTTTGCCTATACTATATATATACCCTTTATTTTGGGATTTGTAAATAAAAAAATTAATTTTTTTTATATTTTTTAGTGATTTTAACATAAAATTAACAAATATCAAATAAAATTAAACTATATGTTACAAAATTATTTTAAACTCCTGTGATGCTGAATTTACTTCATTATCCGTAACTCCTAGATATTTTTGTGTTACAACTACTGAAGAGTGATTAAGAAGCCTTATTACCAATTCAATATTATATCTGTTATTAATATATTGGATATGTGCATATGTTTTTCTAAAACTATGGGTAGAAAAATTTTCAACCTCTGTACACTTAGAAACTTTTTGTAAAAACTTTTGTACCCATCTTATGGAAAAAGTAAACAGATTATCATTTCCACTAATATTTTTTCTCTTACAGTAATCCTTTATAATTTCAACTACCTCATCATTGATCTTTCTATTTTGACGTTTACCTGTTTTTTGTTCAACTATATCTATCCTCTCATTAGTTATATCCCTCACTTTTAAATTTAATACGTCACCTATTCTCAATCCTGTATTTAATTGTATAAAACATATGAGATAAATTTGTGGATTCGCTCTTATTCTCACACCATTTCTATAACCTCCATTTTTAATATAGTTAAAAACCTTTTCTAGTTCATACTTCTCTAATGCTCTAGTTTTCATAATATTTTCCTCCTTATTTTATAGGTATATATAACTATATTATTTATTCGTTATATTTATGCAATTTAATTCTTATATCTAGCTTTATTTTTAATTTTGTTATAAAATATACTTATTATACATATTGGGAGGTTTTAAATATGCTTATTATTAAAAATGGTACTGTACTTGATGTAGAAAAATCTAAAAGTGCAAAAAAGGATATCTCAATAGAAGATGGAAAAATTGTTGCAATTAAAAAAAGTATCAGAGCAAAAAAAGATGATTGTGTAATTGATGCTGAAGGTAAGATAGTTGCTCCAGGATTTATTGATGCTCATTGTCACTTAGGACTTATGGGAGATAGTGTTGGTTTTGAAAATGATGATGTAAATGAAAAATCAGATCCTATCACTCCTCAAATGAGAGCTATTGATGCTCTTGATCCTATGGATAGAGTATTTAAAGAAGCTTATCAAGGTGGAATAACAGCAGTTGCTACTGGACCTGGAAGTGCTAATGTTATTGGTGGACAATTTGCAGCAGTTAAAACTTTTGGTAAAAGAATAGATAAGATGATTATAAAAGCTCCAATAGCTATGAAATGTGCATTTGGAGAAAATCCAAAAAGATTTTATGGAACTAAAGGTAAGATGCCTACAACTAGAATGGGAACAGCCGCTCTTATGAGAGAGGCTCTATATAAAGCAAAGGAATATATGGAAAAATTAGAGGCTGCTGGAGATGATATCTCTAAAAAACCAGCTTATGATGCTAGATGGGAAGCTCTTATCCCTGTATTCAAAAAAGAGATACCTTTAAAAGCTCATGCTCATAAAGCTAATGATATTTTTACAGCTATTAGAATAGCTAAAGAGTTTGATGTTAAGATGACATTAGATCACTCAACAGATGCTAGATGTATAGTTGATGAGTTAGCTGAAGAAAATTTCCCTATGATAGTAGGACCAAGCCTTGGACATAGAACAAAGGTTGAATTAGTAAATAAATCATTTAAAACTGCTGGAGTTTTAAATAAAGCTGGAATAAAAATGTCAATAACTACTGATAGCCCTGTTATACCTCTACACCATCTACCACTTTGTGCTGCTCTAGCTGTTAAAGATGGTTTAGATAAATGGGAAGCATTAAAGGCTATATCTATCAATCCAGCTGAAATTTTAGGACTTGAAGATAGAATAGGATCTATAACAGTTGGTAAAGATGCAGATATTGTTATTTGGTCAAATGATCCTCTACAAGTAGATGCTAAAGTTGAATATACTATTATAGATGGTAAAGTTGTTTTCTCAGGAGAAGAGGAAGAATAAAACAGAGAAGGGTATAAAGCATGAACTTTATACCCTTTTGTTTTAAGCATGTAACTATCTATGTAACTACTCAGCTATAAATTAAAATTTGAGACTCAAGTTCAAAAAAAATGGGCTTGGGTCTTTTTTTGTGTCAAAAAATATGCTACAATATCAAAGTAAAATTTGAAAAGAGGGGGTGAACTTTTATGGAAATTAAAGTTGAAGATTTGTTACTTGAAATCGCCAAACTTAGAAAAGAAATTGAAAAGTTAAAAATCGAAAATGAACAATTAAAAAGGGAAAATGCTATGCTTAAAGCTAGACTTGGAATGAATAGTTCTAATAGCAGTTTTCCTCCATCTTCTGATAAATTTGGTAAAAAAAAAGATAAAAACAGATCGTTGAGAAAGAAAAGTGGCAAAGCATCAGGCGGGCAAATCGGTCATAAAGGTTCTACTCTTGAAAAAGTTGATAATCCTGATTTCGTTATTGAACTTCCTAATGAGATTTGCCCTCATTGTGCTGCTAACTTAAAAGATGTTAAAATAGAGGAAGTTAAAACTCGTCAAGTTTTTGATATTCCTGAAATTAAAATCAATGTTACTGAATATCAGGCACATTTAAAAACTTGCCCACATTGCAATAAAAAATCAATATCTGAATTTCCTGAAAATGTTACCCATAATGCCCAATATGGTG
>JADYUE010000009.1 GCA_021531615.1 Fusobacterium varium
AAAAAGACCCAAGCCCATTTTTTTTGAACTTGAGTCTCAAATTTTAATTTATAGCTGAGTAGTTACAATGAGATTGAAGAGAATCTATTTAAATATTTAATAAAAAACTGCCCCTAAATTTTAGGAGCAGTTTTCTTATATTATAATCTAAATAATAAATCGTAATAAGTAGGTATAGGCCATACTGTTTTTTCTATTAGAAGTTCAAGAGAGTCAACAACAGTTCTCATACGAGCTAAAACAGGTATAAGTTCATTGTGGTAATAGCAAGCTCTTTCATATTCATCAGCAATAGCCATAGCAGTTCTAAGCCCTTCATTTAATTCAGTTATAGAGTCTTTAAGTTGGTTTTTAAATCCTATTACTTTAATTAAATGTTCTTTATCATATTGGATAAATTGTTCCTCTCCTAGAGCCTCTCTAACACTGTTAATCATTTGAGAGATATTAGTTATATATCTTGAAATACAAGGATAAATTTCATTTCTTGCCATTCTAATAGCAGTAGATATTTCAATATTTGTTTGTTTATTAAATCTATCACTGTAGATTTTAAATCTTGAGTATAACTCATTTCTTGTTAAAACTTTATGTCTTTCAAAAAGAGCAATAGTTTCTTCTCTAATATAAACTGGTATTCCTTCAATAGTATTTTTTAGATTTGAAAGTCCAAGCTCTTTAGCTTTATCTATCCAAGCTTGTTCATATCCATTTCCATTGAATATAATTCTTTTGTGTTTAGGATATCTATCTTTTATAAGTTTAACAATATATTTATTGATATTTTTTGTAGGATCTGTTTTTTCTAAGTAATCAGCATACTCTTTTAAGATATCAGCAACTATAGTGTTGATCATAAATACTGGTGTAGAAGCAGAAGCACTTGATCCAGGCATTCTAAATTCAAATTTATTTCCTGTAAATGCAAAAGGTGAAGTTCTGTTTCTATCTGATAAGTCTTTAGAAATTTTTGGAATATGCATTCCAATATCTAGTACTTCTTCAGAACTTTCATTAAATTCTGTATTACCAATATTTTCTAATAGTTCTTGAAGTTGTTCTCCTAAGAAGATAGAGATAACTGCTGGTGGAGCTTCATGTCCTCCAAGTCTATGATCATTTCCTGGTGTAGCTGTACATGCTCTTAAGATATCAGCATATCTGTCTACTCCCTCTATAACAGCCATTAGATATAGTAAAAATTGAAGATTATCTTTAGTTAGAGAATCTGGATTGTATAGATTTTTTCCTGTATCTGTTGATAGTGACCAGTTACAATGTTTTCCAGAACCATTGACACCTTGGAAAGGTTTTTCATGAAGAAGTGCAGCAAGATGATGTCTATTTGCAACTTTTTTGATGATGTCCATAGTTAAATGGTTTTGGTCAACAGCAACGTTAGCTGTAGTAAACATTAGTGCTATTTCAAATTGGTTAGGTGCAACTTCGTTATGTTTAGTTTTAGCCATAACTCCAACTTTCCAAAGTTCAGCATCAAGCTCAGCCATGAAACATTCTACTCTCTCTTTAATTGTTCCATAGTAGTGATCGTTCATCTCTTGACCTTTAGGTGGTAAGTTACCAAAAAGAGTTCTTCCAGCTAATGCTAAGTCTAAACGTTTATCCCAAAACTCTTTTTCAACAAGGAAATATTCTTGTTCAGCACCAAGAGTAACATCTATATGTCTAGTTTGAGTATCTCCTAATAATTTTTGAATTCTTAATGCTTGAGATTCAACAGCTTTTATAGATCTTATTAATGGAACTTTTTTATCTAATGCTTCTCCATTATAACCAACAAAAGCAGTAGGAATGTATAGAGTTTTAGAAATTCCCTCTCCTTTTAAGAACATAGGTGAGCTTGTATCCCAAGCTGTATATCCACGAGCTTCAAAAGTTGATCTTAATCCTCCATTAGGGAAAGATGATGTATCAGCTTCTCCCTTTATAAGCTCTTTTCCAGAGAATTGAGACATTATAGTTCCATCTGATGTAATAGCAATAAAAGATTCATGTTTTTCTGCAGTTAATTCAGTAAGAGGTTGAAACCAGTGAGTAAAGTGTGTAGCTCCTTTTTCAGTAGCCCAACTTTTTACTGCATTGGCAATAACATCAGCTACTTCTAAAGACATTTCAGCTTCCCCAAGTTGAACAGATTTAAATTTTTTGAAAATTGAACTAGGAACTCTACTTTTTAATTCAAGTTCTGAAAAGTAGTTGATTCCAAAAACTTCCAGCATTGTGTTCATTTATTAAACGCCCCCCTGTATATAATAAAATTTTTTTATAGTAAAATTTTAGTGATTACATAACTAAAACATATGATACATAAAGGTATATAATATAAATGGATAAAAATATTTATTGTATTAATTTTATCTTATGATTGTAACACAAGGGAACATGATAATCAATAGATTTTTTTAAAAAATTATTTTGATTTAGTAAAAAAATTGAAAAAAAAAATAAAATAAGATATAATCTAATATAATCCATTAAAGGTGAAGCAGGAGAGTGATAAGGGTGGAAATAGTAAGAGGAAGTTTCGCTTTTGAAGGCATTGTAACTGGAGAAGTTTTTTTAGATAAAAAAAAGTATATAGATGAAGGAATAACAGCAATTTTAGATGAAAAAGATATTGAAAATGAAATTGAAAGATTTGAAAGAGCTTTAGAACTTTCAAAGGAGTCTTTAGAAGATCTAAGAACAAGTTTTGCTGGAAAAATGAACGAACATGATTTAGAAATAGTAACAGCTCATATGATGATACTAGATGATCCAGTGTACGTATCAGATATTAAAAAAAGTATAAAAAAAGATAAATTGAGAGCTGAAGAGGCAGTAAGGCTTATAACTAATAAATATGTAAAGATGTTTAAGAGTATTCAAAATCCTGAATATAGGCAAAAAGAATTAGACATAAAAGATGTAGGAAAAAGAATAACTGGAAATTTAGATAAAAGATTTGAAGATTGGAAAAAATTAGATGGGAAAATATTAGTAACAAAGGAGATCTTTCCAACAGAACTTTTAAATATATACCATTTAGGAATAAATATAAAGGGAATAGTTATGGAATATGGTGGAGAAACATCACATTTAGCTATTCTTGCAAAAGCTTTAGAAATTCCAACATTGATGGGAATAAAAAATATTTTTAGCTATAATTGGGGAAAAGATATAATTTTAGATACTACAGAGATCAATTCTTGTGTTATAATAGAACCAGATGAAAAAACTAAAAAAGAGTATGAAGAGCTTTTAGAAAAATTTAGATTAAAGAAGGAAGAGATTCAGAGAGATGCTGACTTACCAACTGAAACTTTAGATGGAGAAAAAGTTTCATTGTATATAAATGCTAGTGGTGATCTGAATTCAGATGAGGTTAAACTTTTTAAACCAGATGGAATTGGTTTATTAAGAACAGAGCTTTTATATATGAAAAATACATCTTTTCCAGATGAAGAGAATCAATTTAAAATTTACAATAATATAGTAGAAAAATTTGATAAAAATTCTTCTATTGTTATAAGAACTTTGGATATAGGTGCTGATAAACAGTTGCCATATTTTAAGATGAAAAATGAAACAAACTCTTTTTTGGGATTGAGAGGAATAAGATTTAGTTTACAAAATCAAGATATATTTCTTACACAATTAAAAGCTATCTTGAGAGCTGCATATAATAGAAATGTAAAAATTATGTATCCAATGGTTACTAATATATCTGAACTTAGAGAAGCTAATAAACTATTGGAGAGAGCAAAGAAAGAGTTAAAACAAGAAAATAAATTATATAAAGAAGATATAGAAATTGGGGTAATGATTGAAGTTCCATCAATAGTTATGATGGCAGATGTTTTTGCTCAAGAGGTAGATTTTTTCAGTATAGGAACAAATGATTTAACTCAATATATTTTAGCAACAGATAGACTTTCAGAAACTGTGTCTTCAATGTATGATTGTTATAATCCTGCTGTATTACGTTCTATTGCCTTTGTAAAGAAAGCAGCTGACTTATATGGAAAAAAAGTATCAGTTTGTGGAGAAATGGCAGGAGATGCAAAAGCTATAGTTGCTTTTTTAAGTATGGGAATAAAAGATTTAAGTATGGTAGGAACATCAATTTTAACTGCTAGATCTCTAATAAGAAGTTTAAACTATGAAAAACTAAAAGAGATAAAAGAAAAAATATTACTTTGTCACGATTCAAAAGAAGTAAAAGATATTTTAATAAAATATATAAACTAAAAGGAAAGGGATAAATTTATGAAAAGTAGAATAGTTCAAATAAAGAATAAAGCAGGTTTACATGCAAGACCATCATCTTTATTTGTACAATTAGTAACAGGATATGATTCTGACATTACAGTTAAATGTGATGATGAAGAGATAAATGGAAAAAGTATAATGGGATTGATGCTATTAGCAGCAGAGTGTGGAAGAAAACTTGAGCTTATAGCAGATGGACCAGATGAAGATGAGATGTTAGATGCACTTGTCGATCTAATAGAAGTAAAAAAATTTAATGAGGAATAATTTATGGAGATAATAAGAGCTAAACATATGGGATTCTGTTTTGGAGTCTCTGGAGCTATTGAAACTTGTCACAATGTAATAAAAGAAGAAGAAAATAAAAATAAAAGAATCTTTATTTTAGGTATGTTGGTACATAATCAATATGTAGTTGATAAGTTAAAAGATGAAGGATTTTTAATAGTAGAAGAGGAAGAAATTCTAAATCAAAAAGATGATTTAACTGAAAATGATATAGTTATTGTAAGAGCACATGGAACTTTAAAAAAAATTTATAACATTTTGAATGAAAAAAGAGTCAAAGTATATGATGCTACTTGTAAATTTGTAACACATATTAGAGAAACTTTGGTAGAGATGGAAAAGCAAGGTTATGAAATTATCTTTATTGGAGATAAAAATCATCCTGAGGTAAAAGGAATTATATCTTTTGGAGAGAATATAAGAGTTTATAATGAGTTAGAAGAAGTTGAAAAAGCTGAAATAGATAGTAATAAAAAGTATTGTGTTCTTACACAAACAACTTTAAACAAAAAAAAATTAGAAAAAATAAAAAGTTTCTTGGAAAATCACTATTCAAATGTTAAGATATCAGATAAGGTGTGTGGAGCAACTCAAGTTCGCCAAGAAGCAGTGGAAGAGTTAGCTAAAGAGGTAGATATACTATTAGTTATTGGTGGAAAAAATAGTTCTAATACTAAAAAGTTATATGATATCTCAAAAACTATAAATGAAAAAACTTATCTAATAGAGAGTGAAAAAGAGTTAGAAAAAAATTGGTTCGATGGCTGTGAAAAAATAGGAATTACAGCTGGAGCCTCAACACCGGAAGAAATAGTAATTAATATAGAAAATAAAATAAGGGGGATCAATTAATGTCTAATAATAATGAACACGTTGATTACACAGAATTTGAATCTTGGCTAAATGAGTATATGCCAGAGGAAGACAATGCTAAAGGAGAAAAAGTAAGAGTAAAAGGAATATTAGCTACAAAAGAAAGAAACTTCTCTTTCCTTGATGTTCCAGGATTACCTACAAGTGTAAGAGTAAGAACTGAAGAGCTAGAAAACTACAATGAAGGAGATGAAGTAGAAGTTCTTTTAGTTGGAGAAGACGAAGATTTCAAAATTGGTTCAAGAAGAAGAATAGATATGGAAGATAGTTGGAAAAAACTAGAAGAAGCTTTCGAAAAGAAAGAGATCATCACAGGAAAAATCGTTAAGAGAGTAAAAGGTGGATATATGGTAGAAGCTATGTTCCATCAAGGATTCCTTCCTAACTCTTTATCAGAAATCTCAATGAAAGATGGAGATAAAGTAATTGGAGAGGAAATCAAAGTAATGATTAAAGATATCAAACCTGATAAAGATAAAAAAGGTAAGAAAATTACTTTCTCTAAAAAAGATATAACTCTATTAAAAGAAAGTGAAGAGTTCTCTGAATTAAAAGTTGGAGATGTTGTAGAAGCTGAAATTACAGATGTTCTTGAATTTGGACTTTCATTAAAAATTCAACATCTAAGAGGATTTGTACATATTTCTGAAGTATCTTGGAAAAAACTAGATAAATTATCTGATCAATACAAAAAAGGAGATATGGTAAAAGCTGAAATTATATCTCTAGAACCAGAAAAGAAAAATGTAAAACTTTCAATAAAAGCTCTAACAAGAAATCCTTGGGAAGTAGCAGCAGAGCAATACGCTGTTGATTCTGTAATTGAAGGAAAAGTAACTAAAATACTTCCTTATGGAGTATTTGTTGAAATAGCTGATGGTGTAGAAGGATTAGTACATATGTCAGACTTTACATGGAATAAGAAAAGAGTTAGCTTAAATGAATTTGTTCAAGTTGGAGATATAGTTAAAGTTAAAGTTCTTGAATTCCAACCAGCTGAAAGAAAATTAAAACTAGGAATTAAACAATTAAGTGAAAATCCTTGGGATTCAGCTGAAACAAGATTTGCAGTAGGAACTCAATTAACAGGAAAAGTTTTAGAAGTAAAACCTTTTGGACTTTTTGCTGAAGTTGAACCTGGTGTAGATGTATTTATTCACCAATCAGACTATAACTGGCAAGGTGAAGAAAATAAGAAATTTGCAGTTGGAGATACAGTAGAATTTAAAGTAATCGAACTTAATACAGAAGATAACAAAATTAAAGGAAGTATAAAAGCTTTAAGAAAAAGTCCTTGGGAAGTAGCTCTAGAAAACTATAAAGTTGGAGATACAGTAGAAAAAGAGATTAAAAATATAATGGACTTTGGATTATTTGTTAATTTAAGTAAAGGAATAGATGGATTCATTCCTGCTCAATTAGCATCTAAAGACTTTATAAAAAATCTTAAAGATAAATTTACAGTAGGACAAAAAGTAAAAGCTCAAATTACTGAAATAGATAGAGAAAAACAAAGAATTAAATTATCTATTAAAAAAATAGAAATTGAAGAAGAGAGAAGAGAAAATCAAGAACTTCTTTCTAAATATGGAACTTCTGGAGAAGATAGATAATAATATTTTTAAATAAGAGAGCAGGTAGTTTTTTAGCTACCTGCTTTTAAATTTTTTGAAATAATATTTTTGAGAATAGAGTTAAAAAATGTTATAATATAATGTTCAAAAATATTTTATCTTAAAGAAAAAATAGATATGATATAGAGAAAAGAATCTTTTGAAATCATGGTTATAATAATTGAAAAAACCTAATATTTATGATAAAATAGTTTACTAGAAAAGTAATGAAATTTAAAGTGCAAAGAGAGGAAAATAAGAATGAATCAAATTATTATAAAATTATTTCTAATAGTAGGAATTGGAGCAATGATAGGTTGGATAACAAATTACATCGCTATAAAAATGCTTTTTAGACCATATAAAGAGATGAACTTTCTATTTTTTAAGATACAAGGATTAATTCCTAAAAGAAGAAGTGAGATAGCTGTAAGTATAGCAGATACAGTTCAAAAGGAGCTTATCTCTTTGAAAGATATTACAAACTCTTTAAATGCTGATGAGTTAGAAGAGAAGATGGGAGCAGTAATTGATAAGATCTTAGAGGAAAAATTAGAAAGTGAAATAACTAAGAAATTTCCAATGTTAGCTATGTTTCTTAGTGACGAGATTATAAATAAGATAAAATCAATGATAAAAACATCTATTTTAGAAAATAAAGAAACTATAATAAATATGTTTACAAGTTACTTAGAAGAAAAAGTTGATTTTAAAAAGATTATAATTGAGAATGTAGAAGCTTTTTCATTGGAGAAATTAGAGGAGATTACCTACTCTTTAGCTAAAAAAGAGTTAAAGCATATTGAAGTAATAGGAGCGATTTTAGGAGGAATAATTGGAATTTTCCAATTTGCTATAAGTTTATTTGTATAAGGAGAAGAGAGTGGATAGAGTAGTTACAACTTTGGAAATGGAAAATGAAGTAGAGGTACAAAAGACATTAAGACCTAAATGTTTTAAAGAGTACATTGGACAAACTTCTTTAAAAGAGAAAATGGCTATCTCTATTGAAGCTGCAAAAAGAAGAGGGGGATCAATAGATCATATCTTGTTATATGGACCACCAGGGTTGGGAAAAACAACTTTAGCAGGAGTCATAGCCACAGAGATGGGAGCTAATTTGAGAATAACTTCAGGACCTGTATTAGAAAGAGCTGGAGATTTAGCAGCTATCCTTACTTCATTAGAGGAGAATGATATACTTTTTATAGATGAGATACATAGATTAAATAATACAGTAGAGGAGATATTGTATCCAGCTATGGAAGACAGAGAACTTGATATTATAGTTGGAAAAGGACCTTCAGCTCGTTCAATTAGAATAGAGCTACCTAATTTTACATTGATAGGAGCTACAACTAGAGCTGGACTTTTAAGTTCACCTTTGAGAGATAGATTTGGAGTAACTCATAGAATGGAGTATTATACAGAGGATGAGATTGCTGAGATAATTATTAGAGGTGGAAATATCTTAGGAGTAAAGGTTGAAGAAGAGGGAGCAAGGGAACTAGCTAGTAGAAGTAGGGGAACTCCTAGAATAGCCAATCGTCTTTTAAAAAGAGTGAGAGATTATTGTGAAATAAGAGGAAATGGAGTGATAGATAGAGAGACTTCATTGAAAGCTTTGGAGATATTGGGAATAGATTCAGCTGGACTAGATGATTTGGATAGAGATATAGTTAATGCTATTATAGATAACTATGGTGGAGGACCAGTTGGAATAGAAACTCTTTCACTATTATTAGGGGAAGATAGAAGAACTTTAGAAGAGGTTTATGAGCCTTATTTAGTAAAGATAGGATATTTAAAAAGAACAAATAGAGGAAGAATGGTAACTGAAAAGGGATACCAACATTTTAAGAAAGTTAAGGAGTAGTGATTAGATGAAGATAAGTACAAGAGTTAGATATGGATTAAAAGCTTTAGTATATATAGCTGAAAAGAGCAGAGAAGATAAATTAGTGAGAATAAAAGAGATAGCTGATGATCAAAATATATCTGTACAATATTTAGAGCAAATACTTTTTAAATTAAAAAATGAAAATATAATAGAAGGAAAAAGAGGACCTAATGGTGGATATAGATTAGCTAAAAACCCTGAAGAGATAACATTACATGAACTATATAAAATATTAGATGAAGAGGAAAAAGTTATAGACTGTAATGAGAGCAAGGAGAATAAAGCAAACTGTAACGGACAAAGTTGTGGAACTACTTGTATATGGAATAAATTAGATAATGCAATGACTAAAATACTTGAAGAAACAACTTTAAATGATTTTATAAAAAATCAAGATATGATATAGGAGTTTAGTATGATAAGTGTTATAATATCAGAAGAAAATATAAGAGAAAAAGATATTATTATAGAGGATAAAGCTGATGTAAATCATTTAAAGAATGTTTTTAGAGTTAAGCTTGGAGAAAAAGTAAGAGCTGTTGATGGAGAAAAAGAGTATTTCTGTAATGTAAAAGAGATTGAAAAGAAATATATCATATTGGAAATTGAAGAGGTATTAGAGGATAGATACTCTCATAAAATAGAGATTGATGCAGCAGTAGGGATATTAAAAAATGATAAGATGGATCTAACTATACAAAAATTAACTGAATTAGGAATAAATGAGATTATTCCAGTTGCAGCTAAAAGGGGAGTAGTTAAGATCAATGAAAAAAAAGATAAATGGGATCTTATTGTAAGAGAAGCATTAAAACAATGTCAAGGGGTAAAGCCAACAAAAATTGCAGAAGTAGTAAAAATAAAAGATATAGAGCTGGAAAAATATGATTTGATCATTGTTCCTTATGAGTGTGAAGAGGAATATACATTAAAAAATCTTTTAAATAACAGAGAGGTTTCACCTAAAAAGGTATTGTATATAATCGGTCCTGAAGGGGGATTTGATTCAGAGGAGATAGAATATTTAAAATCTAAAGGTGCTAATATTGTAACTTTAGGAAAGAGAATATTGAGAGCAGAAACAGCTTCTATTGTAGTAGGAGGAATATTAATAAATGAGTTTCAATAAAAAAGTTGCTTTTTATACTTTAGGATGTAAGGTAAATCAGTATGAAACAGAGAGTATAAAAAATCAATTGATAAAAAAAGGGTATGAAGAGGTTAGTTTTGAAGATAAAGCAGACATATATATAGTAAATTCATGTACTGTTACAAGTGTAGCAGATAGAAAGACTAGAAATATGTTGAGAAGAGCTAAGAAGATAAATCCTAATGGAGCAGTTATTGTAACAGGGTGCTATGCTCAAACTAACAGTAAAGAACTATTAGAGATGGAAGATATAGATTATGTAATTGGAAATACAGATAAAAGTGGAATAGTTAATTTTATAGAGGATATTGAAAATAGAACTATGGAAAAATTGAAAAACCATAATATTTTCTTAGATTCAGAGTATACAGAATATGAGTTTGCCACTTTAAGAGAGATGTCAAGAGCCTATGTAAAAATTCAAGATGGGTGTAATAACTTTTGTTCATATTGTAAAATTCCTTTTGCAAGAGGAAAAAGTAGATCTAGACAGAAAGATAATATATTAAAAGAGATAACAAAATTATCTCAAGAGGGATTTAAAGAGATAATTCTTATAGGTATAAATTTAGGTGCTTATGGTGAAGATCTAGAAAATGGTGGGAATTTTGAAGATCTATTGAGAGATATATTAAAAATAGATGGAATAGAAAGAGTTAGAATAGGATCAGTATATCCAGATAAAATTTCAGATGAGTTTATTGAGATGTTTTCTAATCCTAAATTAATGCCACATCTTCATATTTCACTTCAATCTTGTGATGATAGTGTTTTAAAGAGAATGAAGAGAAAATATGGAAGCTCTTTAATAGAAGAAAGATTGACAAAATTAAGAAAAGCTGTACCTAATATGGAGTATACAGCAGATGTAATAGTAGGTTTCCCTGGAGAAACTCAAGAGATGTTTGAAAATTCATATAAATTAATAGATAAAATAGGATTTTCAGGTTTACATATTTTCCAATATTCAGATAGAGAAAACACTTTAGCTAGTACTTTTCAAGATAAGATAGATCCAAAAGTAAAAAAAGAGAGAGCAGATGAATTGGAAAAACTAAAAGAGATAATGGCAGAAAGAGAGAGAAAAAAATACCTAGATAAAGAACTAAAAGTATTAGTAGAAGAGGAAAAAGATGGGTATTTATATGGTTATAGTGAAAACTATCTAAGAGTAAAATTAAAAGGAGAAGCTACAAGTTTAAATCATATAGTTAGTGTAAAAATAAATTCTTTAAAAAAGGAGATGCTAATTGGGGATGAGTAAAAAGAATGGAAGATTAAAAGTAGTAGTATTGGTGTTAATTATAATAGTAGCTTTAGGTGCTTTTTTATTTATTAATATTAATGATGGCAATAAAGAGTTAGATAAAAATAGCAGATACTTAATAATAGGAAAGGGAAATTTAATTGCTGTATATGAAGATAAATTAGCTGTGAAAATTCCTTATGAAGTTAGTGTAAGTAAAGATGAAACATTTGAAGATCTTGTAAAAACTAAAAATAAAGAAGAAATCATGGCAACAGTAAATAAAATTTTACCAGAAAAAGTTGATAATTATAAAGTTGTAAAATTTGGTGAAGTTAAACTTAATACAAAAAATTCAAAAAATATTCCTGAAACAACTATTGGAGATAAAAGATATGTATTAACATCAAGTTTATATTCAATGTTTGAAGAGATGTATAATGACCCTAATAAAGCAAATGAAGTAAATGAAAATATAATTGTAGATATTTTAAATGCAAATGGTAGAGGTGGTTATGCAAGAAAAACAGGAGAGAAATTGAAGAAAAATCTTTCAATGAAGTATAATGCAGCTAACTATGAAACTTTCTTAGAGGAAAGTTATGTTATTTTAAATGATATTTCTAAAGATAAAACTCAAGAGATATTGATGCAACTAAATGAAAAATATTTCAAAGTAAAAGATGTTCCAACAATACCAACTTTAGCTAATGTAGTTGTAATCTTAGGTAAGGAAGAAAATGTAAAATTTGATGTTGATATTATAGGAAAAGGAAATGTAGCAGATGAGTTTACTAAAGAGTTAAAAAAAGAGGGATATAAAAATGTAAAAAATGTTGTTACAGATTCTAAAGTTGAAACTCCTGTAATTGAATATAATCCAGAAGATTACTATATAGCATATAAAATAGCTAAAAAACTAGATATAAAAGATATGATAGAAAAGGAAAATTTAAAGAATAAGATAAATATTTTTGTAAACAATTAATTCAAAAGGAATGAACTATGATATATATACTATCTTTTTTAGGAATAATAATAGAAAATAGTTTGCCATTAAGTGGAGTTGTTTTAATAGTGACTTTACCTTTTTTCACTTATTTAGTAAATTTAAAGAGAATTCGTTCAGTTACTTGTATATTTTTAATGACTCTGATAATGTCTATACAAACTCATGATTTTGTTGAAAACTTTATAATACTGGCTCTATTTTATTATCTGTTTAATTTTATATTTATAAATATGGTTTATAATAGAGAAAATATAATATTTATCTCTCTTTTGCAAATAGGTGTATATTTTGTATTAAACTATGAAAATTACAGTAGATTTTATCTTATATTAAATTTAGTTGGTTTTCTTATAATTAATTATTTTTATATCAGACATATGAGAAAGAAAAATATTAGGGGACAACAGTAATGAAAAATAGAAATATTGAGATAAAATTAGGAAATGAAAGTACTAAAAGAGATATTATATATAAGATATTTGTTATCTTTATATTTTTAGGTTTAATCCTTAGAATGATGTATTTACAATTATATAGAGGGGATAAATACGCTTATTTAGCTGAAAAAAATAGGTTTAAGTTAAAGAAGATTGAGTCTCCAAGGGGAAAAATCTACGACAGAAATGGAAAGTTAGTAGTGACAAATGGTGCAGGGTATAGACTTGTTTACTTAAAGGAAAGAGATAATAACCCAGAGATAGTTAAAGAGATAAGTGAAGTTACTGGATATGATGAGGAATTTATAAAAAAGAGAATTAAGAATGGGGAGATCTTCCCATATACTCGTGAAAATGTTTTGGTAGAGAGTTTAGATGAGGAAACAGCTCACAAATTAATGGAAAAAATTATAGATTACCCATATTTACAGGTACAAACTTATTCAAAAAGACGTTATCTCTATGATTCTACAGCTTCTCATAGTATTGGATATGTAAAGAAAATTTCAGAAAAAGAGTATGAAAAATTAAAAGATGAAGGGTATTCTCCAAGAGATATTATAGGTAAAGATGGTTTAGAAAGAACCTATGATAAGGAACTTCAAGGGGAAGATGGATATGAGTATATTGAGGTAAATGCCTTTAATAGAGTTCAAAGAAGAGTAGCAGAAGAAAAGATACCAGTACCTGGTAAAAATCTTTATATGACTCTTGATATGGAGTTACAACAATATATGGAAGAGCAATTTAAAGAGGATAAAAGGGTAGGATCATTTATAGCAATGAACCCTAAAACTGGTGAACTTATAACTATGGTAAGTTATCCTACATACTCATTAAATATGTTTAGCTCTCAAATTTTAAATGAAGATTGGCAAAAAATAATCAACGATCCAGGGCGACCTTTAACTAATAAAACTATTGCTGGAGAGTATCCACCAGGATCAGTATTTAAAGTAGTTTCAGCAATTTCATTTCTAGAAAATGGAATAGATCCTAAAGAGAAATATTTAGATAGAAATGGATATTATGAAATTGGAAAATGGAGATGGAGAGCTTGGAAAGCTGGAGGACATGGATATGTAGATATGAAAAAATCCATAGTTGAGTCAGCAAACCCTTACTATTATAGACTTGCTGATCAAATAGGGCATAAACCTATTGTAGAAACAGCACATATCTTTGGATTGGGAGAAAAAACTGGAATAGATATTCCAGGAGAAAAGAGAGGGATACTTCCAGATGTAGAATGGAAGAAAAAAGTTATAGGAAGTGGTTGGTATAAAGGGGATACAATTCTGTTATCAATAGGACAGGGGTATCTAACAGTAACACCTTTACAAATAGCAGTTCTCTATGCTGCTATAGCTAATAAAGGGTATACTTATTCTCCACATTTAGCTAAGAGTTTAGTTGATTTTAGTGGACAAGAAGTTGAAGAAATATTAGGAAAGAAACATGAAATAAAAAATTTCCCTAAAAAATACTATGATATTTTAAACGATGCTTTAGTAGCTACTGTAGCTCAAAACAATGGAACAACTAAGATTTTGAGAAGAAAAGATATAACAGTAGCAGCAAAAAGTGGATCTGCCCAAAATGCTCACTCTAAAACAACTCATGCTTGGGTAGCAGGATATTTTCCAGCTGAAAATCCAGAGATTGTATTTACAGTTGTATTGGAAGGAGCTGGAGGAGGAGGAGCCATGGGAGGAGCTATGGCTAAAAAATTTATAGATAAGTATATGGAAATAAAAGATAGGGAAAATGGAGTTGAAGTTCCTCAAAAAATAGAGGGATAGGTTAATTTTAGATTATAAGATTTAAAAATAGTGGAGGTAATGAACACTTAATTTGGTTAAGGAGAACATGTAATGATAAGAAAAATAAAAGATACAGAGACACAAAAGAAGAAAGAAAGAAGTAATGTTACAGGAATAAAAGAAGTAAAAGCTATAAAAGAGAAAATAAGAGCTATAAAAGCTGGAATAAAAGAGTTAAAAGATGACAGTAAAAAAACATCAAAAGTAACTACTACAGAAACAAAGGAAGCTAAAATTCAAAAGGAAGAAAAGATGTATGTTATTCCTCTTGGAGGATTAGAAGAAGTTGGAAAGAATATGACAGTAGTTCAATATAGAGATGAGATAATTATTATTGACTCTGGAGTAACTTTTCCAGACGAAAACTTATTGGGAATAGATTTAGTAATTCCAGATTTTACATTTTTAGAAAATAATAAAGATAAAGTTAAAGGATTATTTATAACACATGGACATGAAGATCATATAGGATCTATTCCATATCTTTATCAAAAAATAGATAAAACAGTTCCAATGTATGGAGGAAAACTAACTCTTGCATTGGCAAAATCTAAATTTGAAAATCCTGGATTTTCAAAGGAACTTCCTAAGATGAAAGAGGTTAAGGGAAGAAGTAAAGTAAAAGTTGGAAAATATTTTACAGTTGAATTTATAAAGGTGACACACTCTATAACAGATGCTTATGCCTTAGTGATAACAACTCCTGCTGGAGTAGTATTCCATACTGGAGATTTTAAAATTGACTTAACTCCAGTAGATGGAGAGGGAGTAGACTTTGCTAGACTTTCTCAAATAGGAGAACAGGGAGTAGATCTAATGCTATCAGATTCAACTAACTCTGAAGTAGAAGGATTTACACCATCAGAAAGAAGTGTAGGAGAAGCATTTAAACAGGAATTTTCCAAGGCTAAGGGAAGAATTATAGTTGCAGCTTTTGCATCTCATGTTCATAGATTACAACAGATTATAAATACTGCTGAAGAGTATGGAAGAAGAATAGCTATTGATGGAAGAAGCTTAGTAAAAGTATTTGAAATAGCATCAAATTTAGGATATTTAAGAATACCTGAGGGAATGATGGTATCTTTAGCTGAAGTAGATAGTCTAAGAGATAATAAAGTAGTAATTCTTTGTACAGGAACTCAAGGAGAGCCAATGGCAGCTCTTTCGAGAATAGCTAAGAATATGCACAAACATATAAAGATAAAAGAAGGAGATACTGTAATAATTTCAGCAACTCCTATTCCAGGGAATGAAAAAGCAGTTTCAAATAATATAAATAATCTGTTAAAATATGATGCAGAGGTTGTATTTAAGAAAATAGCTGGAATTCATGTATCAGGACATGGAAGTAAAGATGAACAAAAACTTATGTTAAATTTGATTAGACCAAAATATTTTATGCCAGTTCATGGAGAACATAAGATGTTAAAGGCACATAAAGATACTGCTATAGAAACTGGAGTACCTAAAAATAATATTATAATTGCACAAAATGGTAGCAAGGTTGAAGTAACAAAATCAGCAGTAAAAATTAAAGGAAAAGTAAATGCAGGATCTACACTTGTTGATGGATTAGGTGTTGGAGATATAGGAAATATTGTTCTTAAAGATAGACAACAACTTTCACAAGATGGAGTTGTAGTAATAGTATTTACTTTAGATAAGGAAACAGGAAAAATTATAGTTGGTCCAGATATTGTTACAAGAGGATTTGTTTATTCAAAAGAGTCAGATGATATAATAAAAGAAGCTATTGAAACAATTAAACAAAAACTAGATAGCATGGATGGAAATGCTATGAAAGATTGGACAATGTTAAAAAATAATACTAGAGATATAGCATCAAAATATTTTTATAATAAAACAAAGAGAAACCCAGTAGTACTACCAATAATAATGGAAGTTTAATTTTAGAAAAAGATTTTAGTAGTAATTAAAAAAGAAAAAGGAGAAAGAATATGTCATTAACAAGCAAACAAAGATCATTTTTAAGAAAACAAGCACATGATTTAGAACCATTAGTAAGAATTGGAAAAGATGGAGTAACAGAAAATCTAATTCAAAGTATACTTGAAGCTATAAACTCAAGAGAGATTTTAAAAGTAAAAATTCTTCAAAACTGTGAAAAAGAGAAAGAAGAGATATTAGAAGAGTTATCAGCTAGAGATGAATTTGAAGTTGTTGGATTAATAGGAAGAACAATTATTTTATATAGAGAAAATATAGATAAACCAGTGATCTCTTTAGAAGTAAAAGGAATAAGATAATTTTTTGGAGGGAAAAGATGAATCCCGGAATTATATTGAATAATAGAGTTTTAGATGTTGTGTTTATAGCATGGTTTATAGCTCAATTTTATAAAGTGTTAACAAGTATCTTTAAAAAGGGAAAGCTTGATATAACAAGAATGTGGGATACTGGCGGAATGCCAAGTTCCCATAGTTCTACTGTATCTTGTTTAGTAACAAGTATAGCTATAAAATATGGAATCAGCAGTGACCTTTTTGCTATAACAATTATTTTTGCTGGAATAGTAATGTATGATGCTGCTGGAATTAGAAGAGCAGCAGGAAAACAAGCTGGAGTCATAAATTCACTTATAGAAAAAATACCATTATTTATTGGAAAAGCACAGTATAACAAGCATTTTAGTAAAGAGAAGGAAGCTAAATTAAAAGAACTTTTAGGGCACACACCATTTGAAGTGTTAGTAGGATGTATTTTAGGAATAATTATTGGATTGCTCTTTAGAAGGTATCTACAGGGGTAAGGATGGAATATGGAGAATTTAAAAAAAGCAAATGTAGAAGAACTTGAAAAAAAAGCTGAAGAGATAAGAAAAACTTTAATAGAAACTGTAAGTAAAAATGGAGGACATTTAGCTCCTAACTTAGGAGTTGTAGAACTTACTCTATGTTTACATAAAGTTTTTGATTTTACAAAGGATAAATTACTTTTTGATGTAGGACACCAAGCATATGTGCATAAAATTTTAACAGATAGAGGGGAGAGATTCTCAACTTTAAGACAGAGACATGGAATTGGACCATTTATGGATCCTAAAGAGAGTTCATACGATCCATATATCTCAGGACATGCTGGGACAGCTTTATCAGCTGGAGCAGGAATAGCTATGGCTGATCCAAATAGAAAAGTAATAGTTGTAGTAGGGGATGCTTCTATTTCTAATGGACATTCACTTGAAGCCTTAAATAATATGAGTGGAAAGCTAAAAAATTTGATTATTATATTAAATGATAATGAGATGTCTATAGGAAAAAATGTAGGCTCTCTTTCTAAATTTTTTGGAAAATTAATGGTAAGTGAAAAATATATGAATCTTAGAGATGATGTAAAAAATATCATCAGTAAATTAAGAATAATTAATAGAGTTTCTTCAACATTGGAAAGAGTTGAATTTTCTGTAAAAAATTTCTTTTTACCTTTAAGTATATTAGAAAGTTTTGGATTAAAATTTTTAGGAGTATTAGATGGACATAATATAAATGAATTAGTAGAAACTTTTGAAAAGGTTAAAGAGATGGAGGGACCGATCTTTATTCACATAAAAACTCAAAAGGGAAAAGGTTATTCCTTTGCAGAGAAGGATAAAGAGAAGTTTCATGGAATAGCTCCATTTAATATGGAAACAGGAGCAACAACTTCTAAAGTGAAAACATACTCTAGTATCTTTGGTGAAGAGATGGTTAAGCTTGGAGAAGAGGACGAAAGTATCTATACAATCTCTGCTGGAATGGTAAAAGGTACAGGATTAGGAGACTTTTTCAAGAAATTTGAAAATAGAGCTATAGATGTAGGAATAGCAGAGGGACATGCAGTAACTTTTGCTGGTGGATTGGCATCAATGGGGAAAAAGCCATATGTAGCTATCTACTCTACTTTTATACAAAGAGGCTTTAGTCAACTTATCCACGATATCTCTATTCAAAAATTACCAGTAAGATTTATAGTAGATAGAGCTGGAATTGTAGGAGAAGATGGAAAAACTCACAATGGGCTTTATGATGTTTCAATGTTTACAACAATACCGAATTATACAGTGATAGCACCTACAACTTCACAAGAGTTAGTAGACGCTCTAGAGATATCTAAAGACTTTAATTCAGGACCATTAGTTATAAGAATACCTAGAGAGAATGAGTTTTTTATTGAAAATGATGAAAAATTCCAAATAGGAAAATGGAAAGAGATAAAAAAAGGAAAGAAAAATCTTTTTATAGCAACAGGAAGTATGCTAAAAGAGATTTTAAATATAGATGAAGAGTTAAAAGAAAGAGGAATTGATGGAACAATAGTTAGTGCTGGTTCTATTAAGCCTTTTGATGAAAAATATTTGATAGATAATTTAGAAAAATATGATAATATATTTGTATTGGAAGAAGCTTATGAAGTTAATTCTTTTGGAAGTAGTATATTAGATTTTGTAAATAGTAATGGAATTGATAAAAAAATATATAAGATAGGGATTGCAACACCTATAATTCCACACGGAAAAAGAGACGAGCTTTTAAAAGAATTTGGTTTAAGAGGAGAAAATTTAATTAAAAGAATTGAGGAAAAAATAGATGCAGTTAAAAAATAAAAAAGCATTAGCTTTTATTGAAAATCTTTTAGATTTAGAAATGGTAAAAGATTTGGAGCTTTTTGATGATCAGGGAGTAAAAGTATCTACTCATACATATGATGTTTTAAAGATCTCAATAGATGAATTAAAAAGAGATTATAGAAGTTTTACAGAGGCAAAACAGAGAGTAGATTTCTTTGCAATGACTATTGGAATAATTATTCATGATTTGAGTAAAGGAAGTATAAGAAAGACAGAAGAGAAATTTTCACACTCTCAAATGATGTTAAAAAAGCCAGAATATATAACTAAAGAGGCTGATAGAGTTTTAAAAGAGATAGAGGAAAAATTAGATGTTGAAATAAATGATGCTATTAGAAAAAATATAATTCATATAGTTTTATCACACCATGGAAAATGGGGAAAAATTCAACCTAATAGTAAAGAGGCTCATATAGTTCATAGAGCTGATATGTATTCAGCTAAGTATCATAGAATAAATCCTATTGGAGCAGATAAAATATTGGAGCTTATGGCTCAAGGAATGCAATTGGAAGAGATAAGTGTAAAATTAAATTGTACTCAAGGGGTTATAAAAGATAGGCTAAAAAGAGCTAAACAAGAATTAAATTTTAAAAATACAAAGCAGTTAATAAATTATTATAAGAAAAATAAAAAAATTCCAATAGGAGATAACTTTTTTATTCAAAGAGTTAGAGAGACAGAAAAATTAAAAAGAATGGTAGATAGAAAAGGATTTAAAAATATTATGCTGGAAAATCCTTTAATTCCATATTTTAGAGATGATGAGATTTTTAAGAAAAAAGAATTAGAGAAAACAGAACCTAATGGGAAAAAATAGAGGTGGAAAATGAGAGAGAGATTGGACATTCTCTTGGTAAAAAGAGGCTTCTTTGAAAATAAAGAAAAAGCACAAAGAGCAATAATGGCAGGATTAGTAATTGTTGATGAGAAGAAAATAGATAAAAGTGGAACTCTTATTAAAATAGACAAAGAACCTGTAATTAGAATAAAAGGAGAGATGTCAAAATATGTGAGCAGAGGGGGATTAAAACTTGAGAAAGCTCTGAAAGTGTTTGAGCTAGATTTTCAAGATAAAATCATTCTTGATGTAGGAGCATCTACAGGTGGTTTTACAGATTGTTCACTGCAAAATGGAGCATCTTTTGTTTATGCAGTTGATGTTGGTACTAATCAGTTAGATTGGAAATTGAGAAATGATAGTAGAGTAAAATCATTAGAAAATGTTCATATAAAAGATTTAACAGAGGAAGATTTAGATAATAAGAAAGTAGATTATATAGTAATGGATGTTTCATTTATATCTATTACTAAAGTTATAGAACATCTAGTAAAGTTTTGCCATGAAAGTACTAAATTAATGGCTCTTATAAAACCTCAATTTGAAACAGATAAGGAATTTATAGCAAAGGGTGGAATTGTTAAGGATACTGAGCAACATATTGAGGCGATAAAAAAAGTGATAGTAAGTGGAGAGGAAGTTGGATTTTATATAGAAAATTTAGATTTCTCACCAATAACAGGGACAAAGGGAAATGTTGAGTATATATCACTTTTTAGTTTGAATAGAGAAAATAAAAGAGATATTGATATAGAGAGTGTAGTCAATAGTGGTAAAAACTTAGGAGGGGCTGTATGAGAAAATTATTTAGAACAAAAGTATTTGTACTACTATTTTCCATGATGATTTTTGTTAATTGTTTTTCAAATGGAAATGAAGATAAGAATGGATTCCTTTCAAATATAAGGGAATTAAAAGAGTTATCTGATATTATGGACATAATTAATGAAAACTATGTAGGGGAAAAACAAGTTGAGAAAAAAGAGTTAATGCAAGGGGCAATAAAAGGGATGATTGAATCTTTAGATGATCCTCACTCAAACTATTTTACTAAGACTGAACTAGAAAGTTTTAAAGAGGATATTAAAGGGACTTATGTTGGAGTAGGGATGGTTGTTCAAAAGAGACCTAATGAAGCATTGACAGTGGTGTCTCCTATAGAAGATGGACCAGCATTTAAAGCAGGAGTAAAACCTAAAGATAAAATTATAGCTATTGATGGTGAATCTGTATATAAGCTTACAAGTGAAGAAAGTGTAAAAAAATTAAAGGGTGAGCCAAATACTAAAGTAAAAGTTACTGTATTTAGAGAAGGAACAAAAGAGACAAAAGATATAGAAATAACTAGAGCAGTAGTGGAATTGAAATATGTAAAACAAAGAATGATTGATAAAAATATAGGATATTTAAGACTTACTCAATTTGGAGAAAATGTATATCCAGATGTAAAAAAAGCGTTAGAAGAACTTCAAAAAAGTGGAATGAAAGGGTTGATTTTTGACTTGAGAAGTAACCCAGGTGGAGCATTAGATCAATCTATAAAAATTGCTTCAATGTTCTTAAAAGAGGGAAGAGTAGTAAGTGTAAAATCTAAAGATGGAAATGAACAAGTTTCAAATAGAGAGGGAAAATATTATGGAGATTTCCCATTAGTTGTCCTTATAAACGGTGGAAGTGCATCAGCTTCTGAGATTGTATCAGGTGCAATTAAAGATAATAAGAGAGGAATACTTGTTGGAGAGAAAACATTTGGTAAGGGAAGTGTTCAAACTCTTATACCTCTTCCAGATGGAGATGGAATGAAACTTACTATTGCTAAATACTATACTCCAAGTGGAATTTGTATTCACGGAATAGGAATTGAACCAGATGTAAAAGTTGTGGAAAAAGAAGGGTATATGCTTTTTGATAGCATGGTAACAAACATTGACGAAAATGAAAGCAAAGAAAATAAGAAAGAGTTAATAAAAGAGATCAAGGGAGAAGAGGCTGCTAAAGAGTTTGAAAATCATAAAGATATTCAATTGGACACAGCAGTTGGAATTCTTAAAGGATTACTTATAAATAGTAATAATAAATAATTGAGGAGAAAGGTGAAAAAATGCTTTATATAGTTGCAACACCAATAGGAAATCTTGAAGATATGACTTTGAGAGGGATTCGTATTTTAAAAGAGGTAAATTATATTTTTGCTGAAGATACAAGAGTAACAAAAAAACTTTTAAATCATTTTGAAATAGAAAATACAGTATATAGATATGATGAGCATACAAAAATGCATCAAATAGCTAATGTAATAAATCTATTAAAAGAGGGAAAAGATATTGCTCTAGTAACAGATGCAGGAACACCATGTATATCAGATCCAGGATATGAGTTAGTAGATGCTGCTCATAAAGAGGGAATAAAAGTTGTTCCAATTCCTGGAGCAAGTGCTTTAACAGCTTCAGCTTCAGCAGCAGGAATCAGTATGAGAAGATTTTGTTTTGAAGGTTTTCTTCCTAAGAAAAAGGGGAGACAAACTCTTTTAAAATCATTAGCTCAAGAGGAAAGAACAATAGTTATATATGAATCACCATTTAGAATAGAGAAAACTTTAAGAGATATTGAAGAGTTTATTGGTGTAAGAGAAGTTGTAATAGTTAGAGAGATTACTAAAATTTATGAAGAAATATTAAGAGGAACTACTACTGAGTTAATTGAAAAATTAGCTAAAAATCCTATTAAGGGAGAGATAGTTCTTCTAATAAAAGGACAGGAAGACTAAGGAGAAAAATTATGTCAATGACAAAGATAAACTGGTATCCAGGACATATGAAAAAAACAAAAGATTTGATAAAGGAAAATATGCAACTAATAGATATTGTTCTTGAAGTTGTAGATGCAAGAATACCTCTATCAAGTAAAAACCCTGATATATCAGTTTTTGCTAAAAATAAAAAAAGAGTAATTGTTTTAAATAAGTCAGATCTTGTTGAAAAATCAGAGATACAATACTGGAAAAAATATTTTAAAGATAATAATTTTGCAGATGAAGTATTGGAGATAAGTGCTGAAACAGGATTTAATATAAAAGCTTTGTATAGTATAATAGACAAGGTTTCTGCTGAGAAAAAAGAGAAACTTATGGCTAAAGGACTTAGAAAAGTAAATGTTCGTCTTATGGTTGCAGGGATACCAAATGTTGGTAAATCTAGATTGATCAATAGAATAGTTGGAAAAAATAGTGCAGGAGTAGGGAATAAACCAGGGTTTACTAAGGGAAAACAATGGATTAGAATAAAAGATGGTTTAGAACTTTTAGATACTCCAGGAATATTGTGGCCTAAATTTGAAAGTGATGAAGTAGGACAAAATTTAGCAATTACAGGAGCAATAAGAGATGAGATTTTACCTATTGAAGATATCGCATGTGTATTAATTGGAAAGATGATTAAATATAATATGTGGAATGTTTTTGCAGAGAGATATAAGCTTGAACCAGAAGATAAGAGTGAAATTTTAGGTGAAATTCTTGAGAAAGTTGCTCTTAGAAATAAGATGTTTAATAAAGGTGAAAGTCTAAATATACAACAAGCAGCTTATACAGTTTTAAGAGATTATAGAAATTGTAGATTGGGAAAATTTGGACTAGACAGATAATTGGAGGATATAATTATGGAAAAATTAAACATTGATTTAAATAGTCTAGAAGAAACTCTAGTAGCATTTTTGAAAGATGAAGTTGAAAAGACAGGATTTAAAAAGGTTGTTTTAGGTTTATCTGGAGGAATTGATTCAGCTCTAGTAGCATTTTTAGCAGCTAAAGCTTTTGGTCCAGAAAATGTATTAGGTGTGATGATGCCTTATAAAAGCTCTAGTAAAGAGAGTGTAGAACATGCTAAATTAGTAGTTGAGGCATCAGGAATAAGAAGCATTCAAGTTGAAATAACTCCTATGATAGAGCCTTATTTTCAAATGAATCCAGATATGAGTAGTTTGAGAAGAGGAAATATGATGGCAAGACAAAGAATGAACATTCTTTTTGACAATGCTGCTAAGGAAAATGCTTTAGTATTAGGAACTTCAAATAAAACAGAGATCTTATTAGGATATAGTACACAATTTGGTGATTCAGCATCAGCAGTAAATCCAATAGGAGATCTATATAAAGCACATGTATGGAATCTTTCAAGACATATAGGAGTTCCACATGAGTTAATTGATAAAAAACCTAGTGCTGATCTTTGGGAAGGACAAACAGATGAGCAAGAATTAGGATTTTCATATAAAATGGCAGATGAAATATTATACAGATTAATTGATGAGAGAATGACAGCAGAAGAGATAGTTGAAGAAGGATTTTCAAAAGAGATAGTTGAGAAAATTCAAAGAAAAATAAGATTTTCTCAATATAAGAGAAAACTTCCTGTTATAGCTAAAATATCAAAAAGAACTTCGGGAATAGATTTTAGATATCCAAGAGATTGGGGAGTATAATACTTATAAACAGAAGGAGTGGTTTCAATGCCAAGAAAAGATGAGCAACTACTAGAGGAATTAAATGAGTTTCAGAAAGAAAAGGAACGTATTAGAAATATTGTTGGACAGATAGGTGGAACACACAATTCAGAACACATGATAATAAACTTTATTTTTATCATTTTAATAGTAGCACTACTCATATTGGGAATAGTTTTGCAAAAAATATCACTATTTTTGACATTGGAAGTAGCAGTTTTATTAGGTATATTTAAAATAATTTGGATGTTTTATGAAGCACAGAGAGCTAATCATTTTCAATTTTGGATAATGAATTCATTAGAATATAGAATAAATGAAGTTGATAAAAGATTGAGAAGAATAGAAAAAGCTTTAACAATAGAGAAAAGCGAAAACGAAGTAAAAGAAGAAAATAAAAGTGAGAAATAAAAGGTGATAATATGGAAATAGTATGGCTGATAGGTGCAGTAATATTTACAGTGATAGAGTTTATAGTTCCTGGACTTATTTCAATTTGGTTTGCTATTTCAGCAGTTATTACAATATTTTTTTCAATGGTAGTTGAAAGTATTCTCTACCAAGGGTATTTTTTTGTAGCTATATCAATACTCTTATTAATCTTAACAAGAAAATATTGTAAAAAAATTCGTTCTCAAAAAAATGATAAGGTAGATAGAATAACTGGAACTATAGTGGAGATTAAAGATATTGATGAAAAAGGAAATTATATTCTTTATCTTGATGGAAAGCATTGGTTAGGAAAATCTGAAGTACCTTTAAATGTTGGAGATAAAGCTAAGATCTTAAAAATTGAAGGAATAAAACTTGTTTTAGAAAGAGAAAATTAAGATAATAGAGGGAACAATAGTTCACCTCTATTTTTATTTTGACAAGATGAAAAATAAAAGTTAAAATAGTAAATAAATTAATTTATATGTAAAGAAAAAAACCTTGACATAGTTTATAAAATCTTATATAATACTTAGGAGATATAATGGAATTAAGTGAATTTTTAGAAGTTTCAACACTTTTAGATTATTATAAGAACTTGTTAAGTGACAAGCAGAGAGAGTATTTAGTGAATCATTTTGAAGAGGATCTCTCATTGTCTGAGATAGCAAAAAACAATAATGTGAGTAGACAAGCTGTATATGATAATATTAAAAGGGGAATAAAATTATTAAAAGAGTATGAAGAAAAACTAGGTTTCTACGAAAAAGATAGAGAGTTATATGGAAAGTTGAAAGATTTGAGAGATAACTTTAAAGTAGAAAAACTAGATGATATATTGGATAGCTATTTTAGTTAGAGGTGGATATGTTAGATAATTTAGGTTCTAGATTTCAAGAGATTTTTAAAAAAGTAAGAGGACATGGGAAATTAAGTGAAAGCAATATAAAAGAAGCATTAAGAGAAGTAAGAATGTCTCTACTTGAAGCTGACGTAAACTATAAAGTTGTAAAAGATTTTACAAAGAAGATACAAGAAAAATCTGTTGGAACAGATGTTTTAAAAGGAATAAATCCTGGACAACAATTTATAAAGATAGTTAATGATGAATTGGTAGAACTTTTAGGTGGAACAAATTCAAGACTGACTAAAGGGGTAAAAAATCCAACTGTTCTAATGCTTTCAGGGCTTCAAGGGGCAGGAAAAACAACTTTTGCAGCAAAACTAGCTAACTACTTAAAGAAACAGGGAGAATCTGTTTTAATGGTAGGAGCAGATATATATAGACCAGCAGCAATAAAACAATTGCAAGTTTTAGGAGAACAAATTAATGTTCCTGTGTATGCTGAGGAAGAAACAAAAGATGCTGTGGCAATTTGTGAAAGAGGGCTTGAAAAAGCTAAAGAGTTAAAATCTACATATATGATAATAGATACTGCAGGAAGACTTCACATAGATGAGAAGTTGATGGATGAGCTTAGAAATATTAAAAAAGCTGTTAGACCTCAAGAAATATTATTAGTTGTAGATGCGATGATAGGGCAAGATGCTGTTAACTTGGCAGAATCATTTAATAATGTTTTAAGCATAGATGGAGTAGTTTTAACAAAACTAGATGGAGATACAAGAGGGGGAGCTGCACTTTCAATAAAATCTGTTGTTGGTAAACCTATTAAATTTGTTGGAGTAGGAGAGAGAATAGATGATATTGAACTTTTCCATCCAGAAAGACTTGTTTCAAGAATCTTAGGAATGGGAGATGTAGTTTCACTTGTTGAAAAAGCTCAAAGTGCAATAGATGAAGAAGATGCAAAATCTTTAGAAGAAAAGATAAGAACACAAAAATTTGACTTAAATGACTTCTTAAAACAACTTCAAAATATTAAAAAATTAGGTTCATTAGGAAGTATTTTAAAATTAATACCTGGTATGGGGCAAATTGGTGACTTAGCTCCTGCTGAAAAAGAGATGAAGAAAGTAGAAGCAATAATACAATCTATGACTTTTGAAGAGAGAAAGAAACCAGAGATATTAAAAGCAAGTAGAAAGAAGAGAATAGCAATGGGTAGTGGTACTGATGTATCAGATGTAAATAGGCTATTGAAGCAATTTGAACAAATGAAAGAGATGATGAAGATGTTCAGTGGTGGAAAGATGCCGTCATTCCCTGGCTTTCCTGGTATGAAAGGTGGAAAGGGAGGAAGATTCCCTTTTTAAAAAATAAATAAAAAATTTAAGTAATAATAAAAGGAGACGTGAAAAAATGTTAAAATTAAGACTTACAAGACTTGGAGACAAAAAAAGACCTTCTTATAGAATCGTTGCTATGGAAGCTTTAACAAAAAGAGATGGACAAGCAGTTGCTTACTTAGGAAACTACTTCCCACTAGAAGATTCTAAAGTTGTTTTAAAAGAAGAAGAAATCTTAAACTTCCTAGCAAATGGAGCTCAACCTACAAGAACAGTTAAATCAATCCTAGTTAAAGCTGGAGTATGGGCTAAATTTGAAGAATCAAAAAGAAAATAATTAGAAAAAGTTTTTAAGAGAGGCTTTATACGATAGTGTAGAGCCTCTTTTTCTAATACTTTATTAGACAACTAATAAAAGATTTGATATAATTTGATATACTATAAAAATTTAATTTTAAAATAGAGAAGTTTAGAAAGGTGAGTTATGGAAAAGATATTTGAGACAGTAGCAAAGGAATTAAAGTTAAAAGTTAATCAAGTTACAAATACAATGCAACTTTTAGATGAAGGTGCAACTGTACCATTTGTTTCAAGATATAGAAAAGAGGTAACAGGAAATCTTGATGAAATAGAAATTGGGAAAATATTAGAATCTGTAACATATCTTAGAAATCTTGAAAAGAGAAAAGAAGAGGTAATTAGATTAATAGAGGAGCAAGGGAAACTTACAGAGGAACTTAGAAAGAGCATTGAAGATGCAGAGAAACTTCAAGAGGTAGAGGATATATATTTCCCTTATAGAAAGAAGAGAAAAACAAAAGCTGATATTGCAAAAGAAAGAGGACTTGAGCCTCTTGCTGATATTATGTTAAAGGCAAAGTCAGTGGAAGAGTTAGTAGAAAAAGCACAAGGATTTTTAACTGAAGATATAAAAACAGTTGATGAAGCTCTTGATGGAGCTATGTTGATTATAGCTCAAAATATCTCTGAAACACCTACTTATAGAGAGCAAATAAGAGAGATTATGCTTAAATATGGTATTCTTGTAACTAAAGAGAGTAAAAAAGCTAAGGAATTAGATGTAAAAAAAGTTTATGGAGACTATTATGATTATAGTGAGCCAGTTACAAAGATGCCACCTCATAGAATATTAGCAGTAAATAGAGGAGAAAAGGAAGATATACTATCTGTTAATATCACTTTAGACGAAAAAACTAGAGCTAGAGTGGAAAATCTTATATTAAAAGATTTTTTAAATAAAAACTTAAAGGATATTTATCTGAAAATAGTTGTAGACTCTTTAGATAGATTGATTTTACCATCTATTGAGAGAGAGGTTAGAAATATTTTAACTGATAAAGCTGAGTTAGAAGCTATTGCAGTATTTAAAGATAATTTGAAGAATCTTTTATTACAAGCACCACTAAAAGAAAAAAGTATATTAGCACTTGACCCAGGGTATAGAACTGGTTGTAAAGTAGCAGTAATTGATAAAAATGGATTTTATAGAGAAAATGATGTATTTTTCCTAGTTGGAGAGATGCACTCACCAAAACAGTTAGCTGAAGCAGAGAAGAAAATAATTGATTATGTAAATAAGTATAAAATTGATATAATAGTAATGGGAAATGGAACTGCTTCAAGAGAGACAGAAAGTTTTGTTGCAGATGTAATTAAAAAGAATAAATTAGATGTTAAGTATTTGATAGCAAATGAAGCAGGAGCATCAATCTATTCAGCATCGAAGATAGCAGCAGAGGAGTTTCCAGATCTAGATGTAACAGTTAGAGGAGCTATCTCTATTGGAAGAAGGGTACAAGATCCATTGGCTGAATTAGTAAAAATTGATCCTAAATCTATTGGTGTAGGAATGTATCAACATGATGTAAACCAAGGACGTTTAGATGAATCATTAGACTCTGTAATTAACTATGTTGTAAATAGTGTAGGAGCTAACTTGAATACTGCATCATGGGCACTACTTTCACATATTTCAGGAATTAAAAAGAATATAGCTAAAAATATAGTAGAGTATAGAAAAGAGAATGGAAACTTTAAAAATAGAAAAGAATTGATGAAGGTAAAAGGAATTGGAGCTAAAGCATATGAACAAATGGCTGGATTCTTAGTAATTCCAGAGGGAGAAAATGTTTTAGATAATACAATAATCCACCCTGAATCATATCATATAGCTAAAGAGATTTTAGAAACTGTTGGATTTAGTGTTGAAAAATATGGAGAAGATTTAACAGGAGCTAGAGAGCAATTAAAGAACTTTAAAGCTGAAAAATTTGCTAAAGAAAATGGTTATGGAGAGGAAACAGTTAAGGATATCTATCAAGCTTTAATTAGAGATAGAAGAGATCCTAGAGATAGCTTTGAAAAACCTCTTTTAAAATCAGATATATTAAAAATGGAAAATCTTCAAATTGGAATGGAGATTGAGGGAACAGTAAGAAATGTAGTTAAGTTTGGAGCTTTTATAGATATTGGATTAAAAAATGATGCTTTACTACACATTTCAGAGATTTCTAATAAATTTGTAGATGATCCAAGTAAAGTTTTATCAGTTGGACAAATTATAAAAGTAAGAATAAAAGATATAGATAAAGAGAGAGAAAGAGTAGCATTGACTAAAAAGGAGAAATAGAATGAAAATAAAGAAGAATTCTCTTCTTATAAAAATAATATTCTATAATGATATAGCAATAATAATCACATCTGTGACTATTGCTCTTTTTCTGATTCTAATTTCATTTCAAAGTCTTGAAAATAGAATTGTAGATGCAGGTAGAGATAAGATAACTCTATTGAATAAAGGATATAATGCAGTAATTTTAAAAGCAAAAGATGATCTATTTCAAGTTTCACGAAATATAAATATACTTTCAGGAAAGAATATAAATAATAAATTTACCTATAATACAGTTGCTAAATTGATTAGAAATCAGCTGACAAAGAAAAATTTAAAATTATATTCAGATAGCATTGTTTGTATTGTATCAGCAGATGGAATGCCACTAGGGGAAGCAAGTGGAAATAGAAAAACCTTGATAAATGGTGAAACAAGTAGATATATTTTAGAAAAAAATCTTTCTCGTAGTGAGGAAGATATGGATAGTATATATTTTGGAAAATTGGGAGATACTGTCTATGCTAGAATAGTTATACCATATAGTTCTGGTTCAGGAAGATCAAAGGAGTATTTAGTTTTAACACTACCAATTAATCAAAATGTTTTAGATAATTTACGGAAATTTGTTGGATTGGATGAAAATGATAAGATATTTTTAGTAGTTGATAATACCTATCAATTTGGAGATCTAGGCTTAGAAAAGGGAAGTAAATTTTTTAGAAAAAAAGAGAATTGGGAATATGAGTACTTCTATAGAAAGAAAACAATAGACAATACAGTATATTACATGTCACTATATAATTTACAAGATTATAATAAAAAATATATTGCTAATATAGGTATAGGTTTAGTTGGAGATGAAATAGTAAGGGATAAAGTAAAAGTTTCATTTTCAATTCTACTAATAGTATTAGGACTTATTATAACAAGTACAACTATTTGTGCAAGGGTATTCTATGAGCTTTTAGCTCCTTTAAATAAGTTGATTGAGGCAGTTGATGGAATTAGTAAGGGTAACTATGATCTTTCCTTTAATGATGAAGAGGTTGAGGAGATTAGATCTCTTTCTAAATCTTTTGAACATATGGCAAAAAGTGTAAGAGATAAAGAAAAGATATTAAAAGAAAAGAACAATAAGCTTTTAGAAAATATTAATAGAATAGATGCTATTGAAAAGATCTTAATGGGGTTACAAATTGAAGATGATGTAACTGCAACAGTAAAAAGTCTTTTATCAGCCTTTACCTCTGAAATGGGATTGGGATATAGTAGGGCTATGTATTTTAGATATAGTCGTGAAATAGATACTCTTGTAGGAGAGATGTCAAGTATTAATAGCATGGTAAAAGCAGATATTACTAAAAAAGATGAAAAGACTCAAGGAGATGGATTTGAGTTTCAATTGATGAACTTAAATAAATTAGTACATCTTATAAAAATACCATTTAAAGAAGAAAGTATGTTAGTAAAGGCTTTAAAAGAAAAGAGAGTTATCTATCATAATGATAAAGGGTATAAATACAATTTAGGAAATGATCTTTTTAAAAGTTTTGGAATAAATAACTTTTTATTATTCCCAGTATACAATAATAATAGAAATTATGGATGTATTTTAGTAGATTATTTTGGAAAAAATAGAAAGATCTCTGAAGAAGAAGCAGAATTAATGACACTATTATCAATAAATACTGCTGTTAGATTGGAGAATAAAACAATGGAAGAAGCTAAAATCGACTATGAAAGAACAGCAACTTTAGCTAGATTAGCAAATAGATTCTTTGGTAGAAGAGAAGTTTCCTTGAAAAAAATAATTTCTATTATTGAAAGAATGGCAGAATATGATTATAATGATAGTTGTATTGTAGATGAGATTTTAAAGGCAAGAGATGAGATTGTAAAAATTAAACAAGAAAATCTTATTTTAAAAGAGTATTCAAAGATTGATGAAAATGAGATGGTGCCAGTAGAATTTGATCAAATTATCTATGATGTTGTAGATGAGATACAACCAGATTTAGAAAAAGATGGAATAATCATATCTGTATTTATGAATTGTAGCGGAAGAATATTAGGAGATAGAAAAAAATTAAGTCGAGTATTCTATGAACTTATAAAAAATGCTAAAATGGCATTAAGAGATCAAAAGGACAAGGATAAAAAAATTAACATTATTGTTTCTAAGGATAAAAATATAGATAAGATAAGAATCAATATAATAGATAATGGAATTGGAATGACAGAGGAACAGATGATAAATATTTCAGATCCATTTGTAAGTTATACTGAGGGAACTCCTGGATTGGGATTAGCCATTGTTGATAGAGTAATAAAAGATCATCATGGTGTAATTAAATTCTATTCTAAGATAGATGAAGGAACAGATATAAAAATAACATTAAATATATACAAGGAGGAAATTTTATAATGAGTGATAAGGATTATGGAGCCACTCTAAACCTTCCGAAGACTAGTTTTCAAATGAAAGCTAATCTTCCAAATAAAGAGCCTAAATTTATAAAGATGTGGCAAGAACAAGAGATTTATTTTAAAGGAATTGACAAAGATAAACCCTCTTTCATATTACATGATGGACCACCATATGCAAATGGTGAAATCCATATAGGACATGCACTTAATAAAATATTAAAAGATATCATCTTAAAATATAAGAGATTAAGAGGATATAATGCACCATATATTCCAGGTTGGGATACTCATGGACTTCCTATTGAACTAAAAGTAACAGAAAAACTTGGATCAAAAGCTAAGGAGATGACTCCAGCAGAGATTAGAGAACTTTGTGCAGAATATGCTAAAAAATGGGTAGGAATCCAAAGAGAAGGGTTTGTAAGATTAGGAGTTTTAGGAGATTGGGAAAATCCTTACCTAACTTTAAAACCAGAATATGAAGCTAAACAATTAGAAGTATTTGGAGAGCTTTATGAAAATGGATATATTTTTAAAGGATTAAAACCTATTTATTGGTCACCAGTTACTGAAACAGCTTTAGCAGAAGCTGAAATAGAGTATAAAAATGTATCTTCACCTTCAATCTATGTAAAGATGAAAGCTAATCAAGACCTATTAGATAAAATTGGTATGACAGAGGAAACTTGGGTTGTAATTTGGACAACAACTCCATGGACACTTCCAGCAAACGTAGCTATATCTTTAAATCCTGATTTTGAATATGGAGTATACAAAACAGAAAAAGGAAACTTAATTTTAGGAAAAGATCTAGCTGAACAAGCGTTCTCAGCTATGGAAATTGAAAACTATGAATTAATAAAAGAGTTTGTAGGTAGAGATATTGAAAGAACTACTTACCAACATCCATTCTTAGATAGAACAGGACTAGTTATATTAGGAACTCATGTTACTGCTGATGCAGGAACAGGTTGTGTACACACAGCACCTGGACATGGACAAGATGACTATGTTGTAGGAACAAGATATGGACTTCCTGTAATCTCTCCAATTAACCATAAAGGAGTATTAACAGAAGATGCAGGGCAATTTGCAGGATTATTCTATGCAAAAGCAAATAAAGAGATCTGTGCTTACTTAGAGGGAACAGGAGATCTTCTAAAATTAAAGATGATAGAACACTCATATCCTCATGATTGGAGATCTAAAACTCCAGTAATATTCAGAGCTACAGAACAATGGTTTGTTAATGTAGAAGGTTCAGATATAAGAGAGAGAGCTTTAAAAGCTTTAGATGATGTAACATTCATTCCAGCTTGGGGAAGAAATAGAATTGGATCAATGCTAGAAGCAAGACCTGACTGGTGTATCTCAAGACAAAGAGTATGGGGAGTACCTATTCCAGTATTCTATAATGTTGCAACAGGAAAAGAGATCTTTAATAGAGATATTTTAAATAGAATAATTGAGATTGTAAAAAAAGAGGGAACTATAGCTTGGGTAAAATATAGTGCTGAAGAGTTAATAGGAGAGGAACTACTTGAAAAATACAATCTAAAAGGTGTAGAATTAAGAAAAGAAACAAATATTATGGACGTTTGGTTTGACTCTGGAGTTTCTCATAGAGCTGTACTAGAAACAAGAGGAGATTTACTACATAGACCAGCAGATCTATATTTAGAAGGATCAGATCAACATAGAGGATGGTTTCAAACATCACTTCTTACTTCAATAGGATCAACTCACGATGCTCCATTTAAAAATATCCTTACTCATGGATTTGTAAATGATGGAGAAGGAAAGAAAATGTCAAAATCTGTTGGAAATACAGTAGTACCTGCAGATGTTATAAAAGTTTATGGAGCTGATATTTTAAGATTATGGTGTGCATCTGTAGATTATAGAGAAGATGTTAAAATTTCTGATAATATTCTAAAACAAATGGCTGAAGCTTATAGAAGAGTAAGAAATACAGCAAGATACATTTTAGGAAATAGTAATGACTTTAATCCTAATACAGATAAAGTTCCATATGAGCAATTAATGGAAATTGATAAATGGGCATTACATAAACTTGAAGTATTAAAGAGAAAAGTTACAGAAAACTATGATAAATATGAGTTCTATAACTTATTCCAAGATATTCACTATTTTGCAGGAGTAGATATGTCAGCTTTCTATCTTGATATTATAAAAGATAGACTTTATACTGAAGGAACTAACTCAATAGAGAGAAGATCTGCTCAAACAGTTATGACAGAAATTCTAGTAACTTTAACTAAGATGATAGCTCCAATTCTATCATTTACAGCAGAGGAAATTTGGGAAACTTTACCAGAAGTATTAAAAGATAAAGAATCTGTTCTTTTAACTGATTGGTATAAAGAAAATGATGAGTATCTAAATCCAGAGATTGAAAATAAATGGGTAGAGATTATAAAAGTTAGAAAAGAAGCTAATAAATCTCTTGAAAAAGCAAGACAAGGAAAAGATAGAATTATAGGAAACTCACTAGATGCAAAAGTTATGTTACATTCAACAGATGCAGAGATTCAAAAATTCTTGGTTGAAAATAGAGAAAAACTTGAACTTGCTCTAATTGTTTCAGAGGTTGAAATAGTAGAAAATATTGATGAAACTTTCACTAAAGGAGAAGAGGCAACAGATCTTTACATTAAAGTTCTTCATGCAGAGGGAGAAAAATGTGAAAGATGTTGGAAATACTCTAAAGAGATTGGAAAAGATCCAGAACATCCAACTCTTTGTCCAAGATGTGCAAGTGTACTAAAAAAATAAAAGCTAGGAGAAAAGATGGTATATATAATTTTAGTGGCTATATTGATAGCTTTAGATCAAGTATCAAAATATATTATAGATAATAACTTTTTTGAAGGAGATACCCTTGGAGTAATAACTGATTTTTTTCATATCACATATGTTAAAAATAGAGGAATAGCCTTTGGTATGTTTCAAGGAAAGTTAGATATTATAAGTATAGCAACAGTAATAGCTATAATTGCCATTATCTATTATTTATACAAAGATAGAAATAAAATGCCTATTTTGGAGAAAATAGGCTTTAATTTCATTCTTGCTGGGGCTATTGGAAATATGATAGATAGAGTAGCAAGAGGATTTGTCATAGATATGATTGATTTCAGAGGAATCTGGGCTTTTGTATTTAATTTGGCAGATGTATGGATTAACATAGGTGTATTATTAATATTATTAGAATATTTCTTTGATAATAAAAAGAAAAAAATATAGGAGGAAGAAAAATGACATTTCAAGAGATAATTTTTACTCTCCAAAAGTACTGGAGTTCTAAAGGATGTGTATTAGGAAATCCTTATGATATTGAAAAAGGAGCTGGAACATTTAACCCAAATACATTTCTTATGTCTTTAGGACCAGAACCATGGAATGTTGCTTATGTAGAACCATCTAGAAGACCAAAAGATGGAAGATATGGAGAAAACCCAAATAGAGTATATCAACATCATCAATTCCAAGTTATTATGAAACCATCTCCATTAAATATTCAAGAACTTTACTTAGAAAGTTTAAGAGTATTAGGAATTGAACCAGAAAAACATGATATCCGTTTTGTTGAAGATGACTGGGAATCACCAACACTAGGAGCATGGGGACTAGGTTGGGAAGTATGGCTTGATGGAATGGAAGTAACTCAATTTACTTATTTCCAACAAGTTGGAGGATTAGAACTTGATCCAATTCCTGTTGAAATTACTTATGGATTAGAAAGACTTGCACTATATATTCAAAATAAAGAGAATGTATATGATTTAGAGTGGGCACCAGGAGTAAAATATGGAGATATGAGATTCCAATTTGAATATGAAAACTCTAAATACTCATTTGAATTAGCAGATCTTGAAAGTCATTTTAAATGGTTTGATGAATATGAGAAAGAAGCAGGAAGAATTCTTGATGCAGGATTAGTTCTTCCAGCATATGACTATGTATTAAAATGCTCACATACATTTAACGTTTTAGATTCAAGAGGAGCTATATCTACAACTGAAAGAATGGCTTATATATTAAGAGTTAGAAACTTAGCAAGAAGATGTGCAGAAGTTTATGTACAAAATAGAAAGGATCTAGGATACCCTCTTTTAAAAAAGAAATAGGATAAAATTTTAAAATAAAAAGAGGATTAATGTAAAAGAGGAGGAAATAAAGTGAGATTATTATTTGAAATCGGAATGGAAGAGTTACCTGCAAGATTTTTGAAACAGGCTCTAAAAGATTTAAAAACAAACTTAGAAAATAAATTAAAAGATGGAAGAATAAATTTTAAAGAGATTAAAACATATGGAACACCAAGAAGATTAGTACTTGATGTTCATGAATTAGCAGAGAAACAAGAGAACTTAAATCTTCTAAATATGGGACCTGCTAAAAGTGTAGCATATAATATCAATGGAGAAATTTCAAGAGCTGGATTAGGATTTGCAAAATCTCAAGGAATAGATGCTGCTGATCTTGAAATAGTAAGCACTCCAAAAGGTGAATATATAGCTGCTAGAAAATTCATGCAAGGGAAAGAGGTAAAAGAACTTTTACCAGAAATCTTAAAATCTCTTGTATTAGAGTTAAGTTTCCAAAAATCAATGGTATGGTCAGATAAAAAATTAAGATTTGCAAGACCTGTTCAATGGTTCTTAGCAATGTGTGATGATCAAGTTGTAAACTTTGAAATAGAAGGAATAGTAAGTGGAAATAGATCAAGAGGACACAGATTCTTTGGAAAAGAGTTTGAAGTAAATAGTATTGATGAGTACTTTGCAAAAATTAGAGAAAACAATGTTATCATAGATATTGAAGAAAGAAAAAATATGATAGTAAATCTAATTAAAGAAAATTGCACAAACTCTGGAGAACAAGTTCTTATTGAACCTGAATTATTAGATGAGGTAACTAATCTTGTAGAGTATCCATGTCCAATAGTTGGAAGCTTTAATTCAGACTTCCTAGAAGTGCCTCAAGAAGTTCTTATAATATCTATGGAAGTTCACCAAAGATACTTCCCAATTCTTGATTCAAATGGAAAATTACTTCCTAAATTTGTAGTTGTAAGAAATGGTGTAGAAACTTCTGAACAAGTAAGAAAAGGAAATGAAAAAGTATTATCAGCAAGACTAGCAGATGCTAGATTCTTCTATCAAGAAGATTTAAGAGCTCCACTAGCTGATAATGTTGAAAAATTAAAAACAGTAGTATTCCAAAAAGATTTAGGAACTATCTACTCTAAGATAGAAAGAAGTAGCAAAGTTGCTGAATATTTAATTGATGCTTTAGGATGTAACGATAGAAAAGATTCGGTTTTAAGAACTGTATACTTAGATAAAGCAGACCTTGTATCAAATATGATAGGAGAAAAAGAATTTACTAAACTTCAAGGATTTATGGGAGCTGACTATGCTCTTAAAAATGGAGAGGGAGAAAGAGTTTCTTTAGGAATTAAAGAGCACTACTATCCAAGATTCCAAGGTGACCAAATGCCAACAGAAATCGAAGGAATTATAGCTGGACTTGCTGATAGATTAGATACTCTAGTAGGATGTTTCGGTGTTGGAGTAATCCCAAGTGGATCTAAAGACCCATTTGCTTTAAGAAGAGCAGCTTTAGGAATAGTAAATGTAATAATCAATTCAAGACTAGATCTTTCTTTAAAAGCTCTTGTTGAAAAATCATTAGATACTTTAGAAGAGTGTGGAGTATTAAAAAGAGATAGAGCAACTGTTCTTGCTGAAGTATTAGAATTCTTCAAACAAAGAGAAAATAATATCTTCACTGATATGAAATACAGTAAAGATATTGTTGCTGCAGTATTAGATTCAAATAGCGATAATGTAATAGAAGCACTTGAAAAGGTAAAAACTTTACAAGAGTTTGTAAAAGATGAAGCATTTGAAACACTTCTTCCAATAATAAAAAGAGTTGGAAATATCTCTAAAGATCACGAAAAAGGAATAATCAATCCTGATCTATTTAAAGTTCCAGTAGAAGAAGAACTATATAACTTCTCACTAGAATTAAACGGAAAAGTAATAGATGCCCTTAATAATAAAGATTATAGAAAATACCTAAATGAAATAGTATTAGGAAAAGATATAATCAATAGATACTTCAATGAAGTTATGGTAATGGATAAAGATGAAGCTATAAAAGAAAATAGACTTTCTCAATTAAGATTCTTAGCAGATCTATTTGTAAAAATGGCTGATCTTAACCAAATAGAAGAAAGATAATATTATATTTATATAAATGAGAGCCTGAGAAATCAGGCTTTCTTTATAAAATTAACACAGGGGAAATATAAGATGAAAGAGTTTTTTAAAAGAAAAAATATTGAAATATCTATAAAAAGATATTGTATAGATGCCTTTAGTTATATGGCATTGGGATTGTTCTCAACTTTACTAATTGGTACTATTCTTAATACTATAGGTGGAAAACTAGGGATAACATTTTTAACTGATGTAATTTGGAAGATAGCTAGGGATATGACAGGACCAGCTATTGGTGTTGCAGTAGCTTATGGATTACAAGCTCCTCATTTAGTGCTTTTCTCCTCTACAATAACAGGAGCAGCAGGGGGAATATATGGTGGACCTGTTGGATCTTTTATAGGGGCAGTTGTTGGAGCAGAGTTTGGAAAGATGGTATCAAAGGAGACAAAAGTTGATATAATAATAACTCCAGCAGTTACAATTTTAACAGGTTCTTTAGCAGTTTACTACATCGGTCCAGCAGTTGCTAAATTTATGGAAGCAGTAGGAGCTTTTGTAATGTATGCAACAGAGTTGCAACCTTTTGCTATGGGAATAATTGTATCTGTAGTAGTGGGAATAGCATTGACACTTCCTATAAGTAGTGCAGCACTATGTATGATGATAGGGTTAAGTGGATTGGCAGCAGGAGCTTCAACAGTAGGTTGTTCAGCACAAATGGTTGGATTTGCAGTGATGAGTTTTAAAGAAAATGGTTGGGGTGGACTTGTAGCTCAAGGGCTAGGAACTTCAATGTTACAGATAGGAAATATAGTAAAAAACTGGAAAATTTGGATTCCACCTACATTGGCATCAGCTATTTTAGGACCAGTTTCAACTATGGTTTTAAAATATCAAAATATTCCAATAGCAGCAGGAATGGGAACAAGTGGACTTGTTGGGCAGTTTGGAACTGTTTCTACAATGGAGGCATTAGGTGTGGGAGGAGTAAATCTATATTTAGGAATACTTTTACTTCACTTTATTTTACCAGCTATTTTGACATTGATTATTGCTAAATTTATGAGAAAGAAAAATTGGATAAAAGATGGAGATTTAAAATTAGATTTATAAATTCTAAGGAGAAAAATGAAAAAGATAGATATAGAAAAGATAGAGAGATCTTTTGAAAATATATTGGAAGCTTTAGGAGAGGATAGAGAAAGAGAGGGATTAAAAGAGACTCCAAAAAGAGTAGCTCAAAGTTATGGAGAGCTTTTCTCTGGATTATTACAGGATCCTAAAGATGTATTACAAAGAACTTTCACTGTTGATAGAAATGATCTAATCGTTGAAAAAAATATTGATTTTCACTCTATGTGTGAACATCATTTTTTACCTTTTTATGGACAGATAGATGTTGCATATATTCCAAATGGGAAGATAGTAGGATTTGGAGATATAATAAAAGCAATAGATATTTTAGCTAAAAGACCTCAAATACAGGAGAGATTGTGTGCACAGTTAGCTGATGCAATATATGAGACATTAGATTGTCAAGGTGTATTTATCATGGCTAAAGCTAAGCATATGTGCATGACAATGAGAGGGGAGAAAAGGCAGAACAGCGAGATTATCACAACAGCAGCTAGAGGAGTTTTTGAAACAGACTCTTCTAAAAAATTGGAAGTTCTTTCTTTGATAAAATAGAATGGAGAGATAATGGATAAAATTTGTATTAATAATCTTGAATTTATAGGGTATCACGGGGTTTTTCCAGAGGAGAAAAAACTTGGACAAAAATTTCAAGTTTCAGTTGAGATGAGCTGTGATACAAGAGAGGCAGGAAAAACTGGAGATCTAACTAAATCAACTCACTATGGGTTAGTTGCTGAAGATATAGGAAAACTATTTTTAGAAAAAAGTGTTGATCTTATAGAGAATTGTGCTGAAGATATAGCACAGATGATTTTAAGAAAATATCATTTAATTTCTGAAGTTAAAGTAACAGTAAAAAAACCTTGGGCACCTCTACAAATGCATTTTGAAAATGTAGCTGTGGAAATAACAAGAAAAAGACATAAGGCTTATCTATCAATAGGTTCAAATATTGGTGATAAGAAAGAAAATCTTTTGAAGGCAATAGAAAATATAGGAAAGATAGAGGATACAGAGGTAACAAAAGTTAGTACTATATTGGAAACAGAACCTTTTGGTGTTGTAGATCAAGATGATTTTTTAAATGCTTGTTTAGAGATAAAAACTCTTCTTACACCTCAAGAGCTATTGAAAGAGTTGTTGGGAATTGAAGAGAAAATGGGAAGAGTTAGAATAAAAAAATGGGGACCTAGAATAATAGATATAGATATTCTTCTTTATGATAAAGAGATAATTGAAGATGATAATCTAGCAGTTCCACATCCTTGGATGTGTGAAAGAAGTTTTGTGCTAGATCCTCTTTGTGAAATTGCTCCTAATATAATTCACCCATTAAGAAAAGAGAGTATATTTAATTTAAAAAGAAAATTAGATTCGAAAAATTAAAATAAAAAATTCAGATTGGATAAAACCTCTCTGAATTTTTTATTTTTAGTTATTTTAATTTTTAGCTTCAGTAGTTGATGATGAATTAATTTTATTGCTTAAAGCATCTAACTGTTTATTTGCATTTTCTTTAACTTCAGCAACTTTATCAGCAGCACTGTTTTTTATAGATTCATGTCTAAACTTTAAATCCTCTTTCATATCTTCAGTTTTTTCTTTTAGATCATTTTTAGTGTCCTCAATTATAGACTTTGTTTTATTTTTTAATTCATCAGCTTTTTCAACTGTTACATCTTTAGCTTCTACAGCTTTTTCTTTAATATCCTCGGCAGCATCTTTAACATCTACTTTTACTTCAGTAGCTTTTTGAGTAATTTCATTTTTGATGCTTTCATCTTTTTTACCATCACATCCAGTAATTAGTATAGTAGTAGCTAAAGCTAAAATAAATATTGATAATTTTTTCATATTATCCCCTCCTTATATTAATAGTTTACAAAAAGGATAATAGCTTTCCTTTAAAAATAAATATTATTTAATTAGCTCAAGGAATTGTTCAATATTTTTTTGTCCAAATCCAGCTAATTTATCATCTATAATAATAGCAGGAACACTCATAATCTCAAATTTTTCTCTAAATTTAGGGAATGTGAAAACATCAATTACTTCTACATCAAGATTACTATTTTCAATAGCTATTCTCTGTGCTGATTGTACACTCTCAGGGCATCTACTACAACTTAAAGTAACTCCAATTTTTATTTTGTGAGGAGTAGAAATACCATCAATTTTCTTTTTAGACTCTTCAGATATTTTTTGTCCAGCACCAGCAATATTATATAGTGTAAGTATAAAAGAGTTTAACTCATGTCCACCAGGAAGAGTTGAAAATTTTACTCCTTTAAAGTTGTTATCTTGATCAAAAAAGGCTATTGTTGGAAATCTTTCAGCATCTATCTTTTTTTCAAGTTCTAAATTTTCATTTTTATTTAGAGATTGAAACTCTATTTTATCAGAAAGAGAAGATACTTCACTTAAAAATTCTTCCATTTGAATTGATTTGGCAATTTCAGGATCTTTTATAAGAACAACTTTAACTGTTTTATCAAATTTAGAGAAGATATCTTTTAGTTGATTTTGAATATTATCATCTAATAATTTTTTAGTAGGGTGTTTAATTTCAGAGGTAGTTTTAGAACTATTTTCCTCTTTTTCTACTCCTAATTTACCTTTTAAATCATGAACATATTTTTCGATACTAAATGCTGCAGTTGCTCCATCAGAAACAGCTGTAACAAGTTGTCTCAATTTTTTAGGTCTGATATCTCCAGCAGCATAAACTCCCTTTACATTAGTAGCTAAATCTTCATCAGTAGGGATAAATCCTTGATTATCTAAAGTGATAATATCTTTAAATAATTTACTTTGAGGCTCATATCCAATAAAGACAAATATTCCGAAACTTTCTCCCTCATTAGCTTTATATTCAAAGGTTTCATTGGTAACATTGTTTTTAAATTTAGCACTTCTAAGTTGGATATCTCCTTTAGCCTCTAATATTTCAGTATTAAATTTAACTTCAATTTTAGGATTAGCAAGAACTTTATCAGCTATTGATTTGGCACAAGTAAATTCAGGTTCTCTAGCTATAACAGTAACTTTTCTAGCAAATTTTGTTAAGAACATAGCTTCCTCAGCAGCAGCAAATCCAGCTCCAATAACAAATACATCCATATCAGTAAAGAACTCTCCATCACAAGTAGCACAATAAGCTACACCTCTACCAGTATATTCCTCTTCACCAGGGAATCCTAACTTTCTAGGAGATGCACCAGTAGCTATTAAGACAGAATATCCTTTATAACTATCAGTAGAAGTTTTAATCTCTTTAATTTCTTTAGAGAAATCCATATTAGTAACCTCTCCAGATATTATCTCTACTCCAAAAGCTTCAGCTTGTTTTTTTAGTTGTTCAGCATAGTTAGAACCAGTAGTTTCAAAAATTCCAGGGTAGTTTGCTACCTCGTTTGTTAGATAAATTTGTCCCCCAATACTAGACTTTTCAAGAATAAGAACGTTTAACTTAGCACGTCCAGCATATATTCCAGCAGTTAGTCCAGTTGGACCTCCCCCTATAATAATTAGATCATATATTTTTTCCATAGTCATTTCCTCCGTAAAAAAGATGAAAAGCACTACAAGAGCAGTGCTTTATTTTTATAATTTTCCTACTAAATCAATAGAAGGAACTATAGTTTCATCACCAGGCTCCCATTTTGCAGGACAAACTTCTCCATGTTCAGCTACAAATTTTGCTGCTTGTAATTTTCTTAATAATTCCTCTGCTTTTCTTCCAATACCAGTATCATGTACTTCATAAGCAACTATGACACCTTCAGGATTTATAATAAAGCTACCTCTTAAAGCTAAACCTTCCTCTTCAATCATAACATCGAAATCTCTAGCTAACTTTCCAGTTGGATCTGCTAACATAGGATATTGTACTTTATTAATTCTTTCAGAAGAATCGTGCCAAGCTTTGTGAACAAAGTGAGTATCAGTAGATACTGAATAAATTTCACAACCTTCAGTTTTAAATTTATCATAATTTTCTGCTAAATCTTCTAATTCTGTTGGGCAAACAAATGTAAAATCAGCAGGATAGAAAACTACTGCAGCCCATTTTCCTTTTAAAGATTCACTATTTATTTCTATAAAATCACCATTGTGGTAAGCCATTGTTTTAAACTCAGATATTTTTTTACCTATTAAAGACATATTATTCCTCCTTAAGTATAATCTTTACTTATTTGTAATTATTACAATTTAATACTATCATTTATTATTAAAAAAGTCAACAATTATTTTTTAGGATTATATATCTTGTTTTTATTGGGAAACTATATTAAAATTTAAAATAGATTATAATTAATAAAGGGGAGAAAATAAATGATACTAAAATGTAGAGATAAAAATATAGAACTAGGGAAAAGAACTTTAATTATGGGAATCTTAAATGTAACACCTGATTCTTTTTCAGATGGGGGAAGATATAATAATTTGGATTCTGCTTTGGAACAAGCTAAAAAAATGATAGAAGATGGAGTGGATATAATAGATATTGGTGGAGAATCTACAAGACCTGGACATACACAAATTAGTGTGGAAGAGGAGATAGGAAGAGTTGTTCCTGTGATAGAGATGTTATCAAAAGAGTTAGATATAGTTATCTCAATAGATACATATAAATATCAAGTGGCAGAGGCAGCACTAAAAGCTGGAGCTCATATAATAAATGATATATGGGGATTACAATATGATAATGGAGAGATGGCAAAGTTAGCAGCTGATTACAATGTTCCTGTAATAGCTATGCATAATCAAAATGGAACTGAATATAGTGAAGATATTATTTTAAGTATGAGAAAATTCTTTGAAAGAACATATGAAATATCAGATAGATATGGAATTTCAAGAGATAATATAATATTAGATCCTGGAATTGGTTTTGGAAAAGGAATGGAAGAAAATATAGAGGTTATGGCAAGATTAGAAGAATTGAGAGACATGGGAAGAATTTTGCTTGGAACTTCTAAAAAGAGATTTATAGGAACTATTTTAGGTGGAATTCCTACAGATGAAAGAGTTGAAGGAACTGTTGCTACTACTGTAATTGGAATAGAAAAGGGAGTAGATATAGTAAGAGTTCACAATGTTCTTGAAAATAAAAGGGCAGCTTTAGTGGCAGATAGAATTTATAGAAGATAAATAAAAAAATATTGAATATCCTCTGTTGTATTGAAAAAATATTATAAATATGGTAAAATTTTTAGATTGAGATACCTTTTTAAATGATATCGGAGGAAAATAATTTATGATAAAAATATATACTGCACCAATAGCAGGTGTTACAGATTATACATATAGAGGAATACTAAAAGAATTTAAACCAGATTTACTATTTACAGAGATGGTAAGTATAAATGCTTTAGAAGTTGCATGTGAAAAAACTTTAAAAGTTATACTTAGATTGAGAGAGGGAGACTCTGTTCAACTTTTTGGTAAAGATATAAAAAAAATGGTTGAAAGTGCTAAATTTGTTGAGAGTTTAGGAGTAAAACATATAGATATAAACTCTGGTTGTCCTATGAAGAAGATTGTAAATAATGGATATGGAGCAGCTTTAATGGAAAATCCAGAACATATAAGAGCTATGCTTTCAGAGGTAAGAAGTGCTTTAAATGATAGCACAGATCTTTCAATAAAGATAAGAGCAGGTTATAAGGAATCAAAAAATCCTGTTGAAATAGCTAAAATAGCTGAAGAGGTAGGATGTAAACATATAACAGTTCATGGAAGAACTAGAGAGCAAATGTATACTGGAAAAGCTGATTGGAGTATCATAAAGCAAGTAAAAGAGAGTGTAAATATCCCTGTAATAGGAAATGGAGATATATTTACTGCTGAAGATGCCAAGGAGAGAGTAGATTTTTCAGGAGTAGATGGAATCATGTTAGCAAGGGGAATTTTTGGAAATCCTTGGTTAATAAGAGATATAAGAGAGTACTTCCAATATGGAAAAGTATTGCACCTTGTAACACCAGAAGAAAAAGTTGATATGGCAATAGAGCATACTAGAAGAACTCAAATAGAGCATCCAGAGAGACCATTTATATTTGAACTTAGAAAGCATCTATGTTGGTATTTGAAAGGAATTAGAAAAAGTGCTGAATTTAAAGATAGAATCAATCATACAGATAGTTATGAAGAGATAATCTCGCTTTTAGAAAAAGTTAAGGAAAATATTCAGCCTGAAGATTATATAGAGATAGAAAATAGAGAACTTGAAAATATTTAAGGAGTTGAGAGAGTGGCTGGAGAAACACCTTTAATGAAGCAATATAAAGAGATAAAAGCAGAAAATAAAGATAGCCTTCTTTTCTTTAGACTTGGAGATTTTTATGAAATGTTTTTTCAAGATGCAGTAATAGCATCAAAAGAGTTAGGATTGACACTGACAAGTAGAAATAGAGAAAAAGATCAAGATGTACCATTGGCAGGAGTTCCCTATCACTCTGTAGGATCATATATAGCTAAGCTTGTAAATAAAGGATATAAAGTGGCTATTTGCGAGCAAGTAGAGGATCCTAAAACAGCTAAAGGGATAGTTAAAAGAGAGGTAACTAGAGTAATTACTCCTGGTACAGTAATTGATACTAAGTATCTAGATGAGAAAAGTAATAACTACCTTATGGGAATAAAAATAGATGGAAATAGAGGGGCTATTGCCTATATGGATATTACTACTGGAGAGTTTAAAGCTAGTGAATTTCAAAGTGAAGATATAATATTTAAACTTTTAGGAGAGATCAATAAATTAGCTCCTAAAGAGATACTTTTAGATGAAAAGACTTATGATAGATATGCAGAGGAGTTAAAAAGACATAACTCTTTAAACAATGTAAACCTAAATAGAGTTTTAGAAAAGAGAAAATCAGAGGATTTTCTAAAAAAATACTTCAATATAGTATCTTTAGATAGTTTTGGAATGCAAGATAAAAAATTGGCATCAACAGTATCAGCTACAGTATTAGACTATGCAGTGGAACTACAAAAGGGAAAAGAGCTACCAGTTAATAATATAGTTTATACAAGCAGTGAAAATGTTATGGAGTTAAATATAACAACTCAAAAAAATCTTGATATTATAGACAATTATAGAGATAAAAGTGGAGCAGGAACTCTACTGTGGGTAATGGATGAGTGTATGACCTCTATGGGAAGTCGTCTCCTTAAAAAGTTTATTAAAAATCCACTTTTAGATGTAGAAAAGATTCAAGCAAGACAAAAAAATGTGGCATTTTTCATAGAAAATGTTTTATTGAGAGAGGAAGTTAGAGAGAAGTTAAAAAATATCTATGATATAGAAAGAATAATAGGTAAACTTGTTCTTGAAACTGAAAATGGAAGAGATTTAGTTGCACTAAAATATTCTATAAAAAACTCTTTAGAGATATTGAAACTTTTAAACGGAAATCCTATTTTTGCAATAGAGGTAAAAGAGTTAATTGATATATATAATCTAATTGAAAGAACAATAGTAGATGAACCACCATTTTCAATAAGAGAGGGTGGAATAATAAAAGCTGGTTATAATAGTGAGTTAGATGAGCTACATGGACTTTCAAAAGATGGAAAAGATTATATTTTAGAGATAGAAAATAGAGAGAGAGAAAGAACAGGAATAAAAGGATTAAAGATAAAATATAACAAGGTATTTGGATATTTTATTGAAGTTACAAAGGCAAATGCACATCTTGTTCCTGAAGATTATATAAGAAAACAAACTTTAGCAAATGCTGAAAGATATATTGTGCCAGATCTAAAAGAATATGAGGAAAAGGTATTAAATGCTAAGGATAAGATTGAAAATTTAGAGTATCAACTATTTAAAGAGGTATCTTATGAGATAAAAAAATATAAAAATATCTTACAAGACTTAGCTTATCAAATATCATACTTAGATGTAGTTACGGATTTTGCTTATATAGCTATAAAAAATTCGTATATTCAGCCTGAAATACATGATGGAAAAGACATTGAAATAATAGCAGGACGCCATCCAATAGTTGAAAAGCTTATTTCTAGTGGTGAGTTTGTTAAAAATAATATAGTCTTTGATGATAAACGTGAGATGATAATTTTAACTGGTCCAAATATGTCAGGTAAGTCTACATATATGAAACAGGTAGCATTAATAATAATTATGGCTCACATAGGTTCATATGTTCCAGCAAATTATGCTAAAATAGGATTAGTGGATAAGATATTTACAAGGGTAGGGGCAAGTGATGATCTACTTACTGGACAATCTACATTTATGCTAGAGATGAGTGAGGTGGCAAATATAGTAAATAGTGCTACTGATAGATCATTCATAATCTTAGATGAGATTGGAAGAGGAACTTCAACTTTTGATGGAATCTCAATAGCTACAGCTATTACTGAGTATATACATGAGAGAATAGGAGCTAAAACAATATTTGCTACACACTACCATGAATTAACTCAATTAGAAGACAAGTTAGATAGAGCTGAAAACTTTAGAATTGAAGTTAAAGAGAATAAAAATGAGATAGTCTTTTTAAGAGAGATTGTAAAAGGTGGAGCAGATAAATCTTATGGAATAGAGGTTGCAAGATTAGCAGGACTGCCAAAAGAGATATTGGATAGATCAAAAAGTGTCTTAAAAAATCTTGAAGAGAGAAAAGAGATTATTGAGAAAAAACTTCAAGGGGAACAACTTATACTGTTTGGAACTCCAGAAGTTGAAAAGCAAGATAATGAAAGTGAAAAAAATAGTTTAAAAGGTAAAGAGATAACTAAGGAACAGAAGATAGTAATGAGGGTTTTAGAGGAGTTGGATCCTAATAGTATGACTCCTTTAGAAGCATTGATGAAACTTAATGAACTGAAAAAAATATTAAATAGGAGTTAGATTATGAATAAAAAGAAAATCTATATGATTATTTTTGCAGTTGTAATAATTTTAGGATATCTTAATTATTTTAAAGAGGAAAAGGATCTTTCAGATTTAAAAAAGGCTATTGAAACTACAAATGTTACTTATGAAAGTGATGATTATCATGTTGAAGCTGCTAAGCAGATAGATTATATTGATGAGAAAGAAACTGACTTTGAAAAAGCAAAGGCTCTAGTAAAAGATATGGTAATAAGTGGGGACAATGTTTTCATTGATAAAGTTAGAAACTTAGCATTGAAAAATAATATCTTAGGAATAAGTCCTAATGGGTGGAAGTTTAACACAGATTCAGCAAACTATGAGAAATTAAAAGATGAGATAACTTCAAATACAGGAGTATCAGCTTTTAATGAGGAAAAAAAGATTAAAATATCTGGTAAAAACTTTACTACAGATAGTAAAATGAGTTATATAGAGATAAAAGATGATGTTGTTCTAGAAAATGAGAGATTGAAATTAAAAGGTGATATTGGAAAATATAGCGATGCTAATAAGATAGTTGTACTTTCAGGAAATATATCTGTTTCAGGAGTAGATGAGAAAGATCAAGAAGTAGATGGAGATTTTAAAAATCTTAAATATTTTGTAGATGATAAAGTTCTTGAAGCTTGGGAACCTTTTTCAATTACATATGATGGAGTAAAACTGTCAGGAGAAAACCTTTGGTATCAAGATGGAGTTGAGGCTTTAAAGATCTCTAAAAATGTTGTAATAGAAACATCTGGATACACAATATATGTAGATAGAATTGAGAAAGATGCTAACAGCAATATTGTTAAATTTTATGGAAAAGTTAAAGGATCAAATGGAGTTTACTCTTTTGAAGGAGCAGAGGGAATATATAATATAGACAGTGAAAAATTAGAACTATATGGAAATGTAATTGTAACTTCTACAAAGGGAGAAAAACTTAATGCTGATAAGATAGTTTATGACAATAAAACTAAATTTATAACAGCTTATGGTGAGAAAAAAGATCTATTATATGTTTCAAATAACGGAGAGTTAAGAAGTAGAGAATTTAGATATAACAATGAGACTCAAGAGGCATTTGCAGATAAAAAATATGACTTTAGAAGTTTAAAATATGATAGTACAGGAGAGAAATTCTACTTTAATAATGTAACAAAAGATGGTTATGTTATAAATGGAAAGGTAATTGATAAAATTAAAAAGCAAAGTGCAAAGGGTAATAGACTAGATTTTAATAGTGAAACTAAGATATATAAACTAAAAGATGATGCTGTTTTTGAAAATGAAGATTATAGAATTGAAAGCAGTAATATTAAGTATGATGGTAATACTGGAAAAGTTACAACACCAGCAGATTATAAGATTACTCAACTTAAAAATGGTATTGAATTTGTAGGAAAAGGTGCTGACTATGATGAAAATACAGGAAATCTTTTAAGTAATGGGGTAATTAATGCTTTAGGAAGTAACTTTAAAGCAAGTGGAAATAACTTAACTTATAACAACAAAACAGGAGCAGGGGAGTTACAAAGTAACATATTCTTTGAAAACACAGATAATGGAACTACTGTAACTGGAGATAAACTTCTTTTCCAAAAGGATAACTCAGTTGAGATTGTAGGAAATCTTGTAATAACAAGTGAAAAAATTATAGCAAAATCTGCTAGAGGAAAGTATAATTTAAAAGATGAAAAAGTTTATATTCCTGAAAAGATAGATTTTGAAAGTAAAGACAAATTAACTTCTGGAACTATGGCAAAGGGAACTTATGATATTAAGAGAGAGATTTTTACTGGAAATAATTTTAAAGGAAAGAATAAGGATACAGATATAACAAGTTCTCTAGTAAAGTATTTTACAAAAGAAAATAAAATAGAGTTTGGAAAGAATACTACAATAAAAACTCCTGAAGTAACTTTAAAAGGAAACAGGTTTGACTATAACTTAGATAGTGAATTAGCTACTTCAAAAGAACCATATACAGTATTCTATGATGAATTTACAATAAAAGGTAACAGTGGAACTTTTGATAATAAAAATGGAATATTTAAAAGTAATAAAGCTGATATAACTTCTAAAAGTGGAGACAAATTTACAGCTGATAAAGCAGATGGAAATCTACATGAAATGAGAATGGACTTTATTGGAAATGCTAAAGGACATACAAATTATGATGGAAAGAGAACAGATTTCTCTGGAGATTTTGCAAGAATTTACTTTAAAAAAGATACAGATGGTTACAAAGCAATAAGAAGTGAAATTAAGAAAAATGCTGTATTTATTCAAGAGGATAAAACTTTAAAATCTGATTACATAGAAGCTGACATTGAAAGAAGTCTTGTTTTTGCAAGAGATAATACAAAAATGATTGTAAAAGATAAGGACAATGGAGATATTATAATAACTTCTGATGTTGCTGAAATAAATATGAATAATGATACTGCAACTCTTATTGGAGATGTTTATATTGAAAATATCAATAAAGAACAAGGAAAAACTGTAATAACAGCAGACAAGGGAATAGCTAGACAAAAAACAGGAATACTTGATCTTATTGGAAATGTAAAGATTGAAAATGCAGAATCAATAGTGGAATCAGATGAGGCAATATATAACATGAACAGTAAAAAATTAAAAGCTAAAGGGCATGTATATATCAACCATAAAAATCAATAAGGGGGAACTATGAAAAGTTTAATAGCCCAAAATCTTAGTAAAAGCTATAAGAAAAGAACAGTTGTAGATAATGTAAGCCTTGAAGTAAATAAAGGAGAGGTAGTTGGACTTTTAGGACCAAATGGTGCAGGAAAGACAACAACTTTCTATATGATAACTGGGATAATAAAACCAGAAACAGGGTCAGTATATTGTGATAACGTAGATGTTACAACATATCCTATGTTTAAAAGAGCAAATATGGGAATAGGTTATCTAGCTCAAGAGCCGTCAGTTTTTAGAAACTTAACAGTTGAAGAAAATATAGCAGCTGTACTTGAGATGAAAGGTGTTGCAAAAAAAGAGCAACAAATGATAATAGAAAAGTTAATGGAAGAGTTTAAACTTACCCATGTAAGAAAATCTTTAGGTTATTCATTGTCTGGAGGAGAGAGAAGAAGAATAGAGATAGCTAGAACAATAGCTAATAATCCTAGCTTTATTCTATTAGATGAGCCTTTTGCTGGGGTAGATCCAATAGCAGTAGAGGATATTCAACAGATAATAAGATATCTTAGAGATAGAGGACTTGGAATCTTAATAACAGATCACAGTGTAAGGGAAACTTTGAGAATAACAGAAAAAGCCTATATAATGGCAAATGGTAAGGTTCTTATCAGTGGAACTCCACAAGAGATAGCTGATAATGAAACTGCAAGAAAAATCTACTTAGGAGAAAAATTTAAATTAGATTAAATTTTAAATATTTGGAGGAAAAATATGTTAACAGGAAATCAAATTAGAAAAGAGTTTATTGAGTTTTTTAAAGCTAAAAATCATAAGCACTTTGAAAGTGCATCTCTAATTCCAGATGATGCAACACTATTACTTACAGTAGCAGGAATGGTACCTTTTAAACCTTATTTCTTAGGACAAAAAGAAGCACCATATCCAAGAGTAACTACATATCAAAAATGTATCAGAACAAACGACCTTGAAAATGTAGGAAGAACAGCTAGACACCATACATTCTTTGAAATGTTAGGAAACTTCTCTTTTGGAGATTACTTTAAAGAGGAAGCAATAGTATGGTCTTGGGAATTTGTTACTGAAGTATTAAAATTAGATAAAGATAAACTTTGGGTATCTGTATTTACAACTGATGATGAAGCAGAAAAAATTTGGATAGAAAAATGTAACTTCCCTAAAGAAAGACTTGTAAGACTTGGGGAAGATGAAAACTGGTGGGCAGCAGGACCAACAGGTTCTTGTGGACCATGTTCAGAAATTCACGTTGACTTAGGACCAGCTTATGGAGGAGATGAAAACTCTAAACTTGGAGATGAAGGAACAGATAACCGTTTCATAGAAATTTGGAACCTAGTATTTACAGAATGGAACAGAATGGAAGATGGAAGCTTACAACCACTACCTAAGAAAAATATAGATACTGGAGCAGGACTTGAAAGAATAGCTGCTATGGTACAAGGAAAATCAAATAACTTTGAAACAGATCTTCTTTTCCCATTAGTTGAAGAAGCTGCAAGATTAACAAATAGCCAATATGGAAGAGACAACGAAGAAAACTTCTCACTAAAAGTTATAACTGACCACTCAAGAGCAGTAACTTTTTTAGTAAATGACGGAGTTATCCCATCAAACGAAGGAAGAGGATATGTTCTTAGAAGGATTTTAAGAAGAGCAGTAAGACATGGAAGATTATTAGGACAATCAGAACTATTCTTATATAAAATGGTAGATAAAGTAGTAGAAATCATGGGAGAAGCATACTCAGATTTAAAAGAAAATATTGCTCACATTAAAAAAGTAGTTAAAATTGAGGAAGAAAAATTCTCTCGTACACTAGATCAAGGAATGCAACTTGTAAATCAAGAGATTGAAAATGCTAAAAAAGATGGAAAAGATAGTTTAACTGGAGAAGTAACATTTAAACTTTATGATACATATGGATTCCCTTATGAATTAACAGAAGAGATCTGTGAAGAAAAAGGAATTAAAGTATCAAAAGATGAATTTGAAGCTAAAATGCAAGAGCAAAAAGAGAGAGCAAAAGCTGCTAGAGAAGTAGTAATGGAAAAAGGACAAGATAGCTTTATAGAAGAGTTCTATGATAAATATGGAGTAACTAACTTTACTGGATATGAAACTCTAAAAGATACAGGAAAACTATTAAGTATCAGAGATGGAAAAGATGGTAAAAAACTTATGATATTTGATACAACTCCTTTCTATGGAGAATCAGGAGGACAAGCAGCAGACTTTGGAGTTATTTCAGGAAATAATTTCGAAGGAAAAGTTATAGATGTTCAAAAACAAAAGGGAATCTTCACTCATACAGTTGAAGTAGTAAAAGGAGAAGCTGTTGAAGGAGAAGAGTATCTATTAGAAGTAGATGAAGCAAATAGAGTTGCAACTGCTAAAAACCATACTGCTACTCACTTATTACATGAAGCATTAAGAGAAGTTTTAGGATCTCATGTACAACAAGCTGGATCATTTGTAAATGGAGAAAGATTAAGATTTGACTTTAACCACTATGAAGCAATGACTCCAGAAGAGATCTTAAAAGTTGAAGATATAGTAAATAGTAAAATAGCTGAAGCAATAGAAGTATCTGTAAAAAATATGTCTATGGATGAAGCTAAAAAAGCTGGAGCTACAGCACTATTTGGAGATAAATATGGAGATATAGTAAGAGTTGTTAATGTAGAAGGATTCTCTATTGAACTTTGTGGAGGAACTCACATAGATAACATTGGAAAAATCGGACTTTTCAAAATTGAAAGCGAAAGTGGAATAGCTGCTGGAATTAGAAGAATAGAAGCAGTTACAGGAAAAGGAGCATTTGAATTTGTACAAAAATTAGAAGCACTATTAGTTCAAATTCAAAAAACAGTAAAAGCTAATGAAGTAAATCTACTAGAAAGAGTAGAAAAAATGGTAGAAACTTTAAAAGAAAATGAAAGAGAGATTGAATCTCTAAAAGATAAACTTACTTATGTGGAATCTTCATTCTTAAAAGAAAATGCTGAAGTAATCAATGGAACAACTGTTGTATTAAAAGCATTCAAGAGCAAAACAGCTGATGAATTAAGAAAATTCATTGACTTAGGAAAAGAAAAAATGACAAATGCTGTTATAGTTTTAGCATCTTCAATGGACGATAAAGTTATATTTGCAGCAGGAGTAACAAAAGACACTATCTCTAAAGTAAAAGCTGGAAATCTTGTAAAAGAAGCAGCTCAAATAACTGGAGGAAATGGTGGAGGAAGACCTGACTTTGCTCAAGCAGGAGGAAAAGACACTACTAAAGTAACAGAGGCTTTAGAAGCAGTAAGAGAAACTTTAAGAAAATCTTTATAAGAGGTAAAATATGTATAAAAAATATATTGCCTTAGATATAGGGGATGTAAGGATAGGAGTAGCAAAATCTGATATTCTAGGGATAGTTGCTACTCCCCTAGAAGTAATAAATAGAAAAAAAGTTAAGTCTGTCCAAAGGATAAAGGAGTTATGTGAACAAGAGAATACAAAATCTTTAGTAGTTGGGATTCCTAAAAGTTTAGATGGAACAGAGAAACGTCAAGCTGAAAAGGTTAGAGAGTATATAGAAAAACTTAAAAAGAATATTGAAGGTTTGGAAATATATGAGGTAGATGAGAGATTGACAACTGTATCAGCAGATAGAATGTTAAATGAGGCTAATAAAAAAGGGGCTTTAGAAAAGAGAAAAGTAGTTGATAAAATAGCAGCAGCAATTATTTTACAAACTTTTTTAGATAGAAAAAAATAGAGAAATTTGGGAGGAGAAATGGGATCAAAATTACTGATGAGATTATCCCTTGTTATAGTTGTAGTGATAGGAGCTATATGGCTTAGCTTTTTTAAATCAACTAAACTAGGACTAGATCTAAAAGGTGGAGTATATGTAGTTCTTGAAGCTGTTCCAGAAGAAGGAGTAACGATTGATGACTCTGCTATGAATAGGTTGATAGAGGTATTAGACAGAAGAATAAACGGGCTTGGGGTAGCTGAATCATTAGTTCAAAAAGCTGGAAATAATAGAGTTATTATTGAACTTCCAGGAATAAGTAACACTGAAGATGCTATTAACATGATAGGAAAAACAGCACTTCTTGAATTTAAAATTGAAAATCCAGATGGAACTTTAGGGGAAACACTATTAACAGGTGGAGCATTGAAAAAAGCAGATGTAACACATGATAACTTAGGAAGACCTCAAATTCAATTTGAAATGAACCAAGAGGGAGCAATAAAATTTGCTGAAATTACAAGAAATAATATAGGAAGAAAATTAGCAATTACACTAGATGGAAAAGTTCAAACTGCTCCTATGATCAACTCTGAAATTCCTAGCGGAAATGGAGTTATTACAGGAAACTATACTTTAGAAGAGGCTAAGGCAACAGCAACTCTTTTAAATGCAGGAGCTTTACCAGTAAAAGCTGAAGTTGTAGAAACTAGAACAGTAGGGGCATCACTTGGAGATGAATCAATAGCTCAAAGTAAACAAGCAGCTATGTTTGCTATGGCTTTAATTGGTATATTTATGCTTATATTCTACAGACTTCCAGGAATAGTAGCAGATATAGCACTTATTATATTTGGACTTATAACTTTTGGATCTTTAAACTTCATAGATGCAACATTGACACTTCCAGGTATAGCAGGGCTTATTTTATCAGCAGGAATGGCAGTAGATGCTAACGTTATTATATTTGAGAGAATAAAAGAGGAATTAAAATTAGGTAATACAATTCGTAATGCAATAGATGCAGGATTTAGTAAAGGATTTGTAGCAATATTTGACTCTAACTTAACAACACTGATAATAACAACTATCTTATTTACTTTTGGAACTGGACCAGTAAAAGGGTTTGCAGTAACATTGACAATAGGTACATTGGCATCAATGTTTACAGCTATTACAATCACTAAAATATTATTAGTTACATTTGTAACTATATTTAAACTAAATAAACCAGAACTATTTGGAGTTAGGAGGAAAATATAATGCAAATAGAAATTATAAAAAACAGTAAGAAATTTTTAGGTATTTCAGCAGTTTTCCTAATAATCTCTCTAGTAGTTTTCTTTGCTAAAGGATTAAATTATGGAATTGACTTCTCTGGAGGAAACCTATTTCAATTAAAATTTGAGAAAAGTATAACTTTAAATCAAATTAATAGTAACTTAGATGAGATAGCTAAAACAATACATCAAGTTAATCCTAATAGTAGAAAAGTTCAAATTTCAGAAGACAATACAGTTATTATAAGAACTCCTGAATTAAAAGAAAGCCAAAAAACAGAAGTACTTAACAATTTGAAAAAAATAGGAAACTTTGAAATCAATAAAGAGGAAAAAGTAGGAGCAAGTGTAGGAGAAGAATTAAAAACATCTGCAATTTTAGCTTTAAGTATAGGAGCAGTTTTAATAATTCTATATATAACATTTAGATTTGAATTTACATTTGCTGTTGCAGCAGTAGCAGCTCTATTCCATGACTTAATAATAGCAATTGGAGTTATAGCACTTTTAGGTTATGAAATAGATACTCCGTTTATAGCTGCAATACTTACAATTCTTGGATATTCAATTAACGATACAATAGTAGTTTTTGATAGAATAAGAGAAAATATGAAACGTAAAAATAGAGGAACTTTTGAGCAATGTTTAGATAAGAGTGTTAATCAAGTTATGATAAGATCTTTAAATACATCAGTAACAACTTTATTTGCTATTATAGCAATTCTTGTTTTTGGTGGAGACAGCTTAAAAACATTTATTATGACTCTATTAATAGGAATTTTAGCTGGAACATACAGTTCAGTATTTATTGCAACTCCTTTAGTTTATATTCTTGATAAAAATAAAAAAGGACCAAATAAAGGGTTTAATAGTTTTAAAGAAGAAACAAAAAAGGAAAATGAAGAGAAAATATTAGTCTAAATATAAAAGATAATATATAATATAAGAGGGCAACTGAGAATGATAAAATTTAAAGTCGCCCTCTAAAAATTTATACACATAGACAAAGAAGGGAATAAAAATGAGAACTTGGCTAGAGATAGATATAGACAATTTAAAATACAACATAGATAAAATACAAAAACTAGTTGAGGGTAAAAAGATTTTAGGAGTGGTAAAAGCTGATAGTTATGGTTTTGGAGCAGTTAAGATAGCGAAGGAACTTTCAGAAGTAGGAGTAAAAATTTTTGGTGTAGCTTCATTAGATGAGGCACTTGAATTAAAAAAAAGTGGTATAGAAGATGAGATTTTAATTTTAGGTTCACTATTTGAAGATGAAATTTTAGCAGCAGATAAAGAGAATTTTCAAATAACAGTAAGTAGTAGAAAACAACTAAGATTTATAGAAGAAAATAGGTTAAATATAAAATTTCATATAAAAATTGATACTGGAATGGGAAGATTAGGCTTTACTGTAGAAGAGGGAGATAAGGTAATAGAAGAGTGTATAGGAAAAAATATGAATATTACTGGTATTTATTCACATCTTTCTGATGCTGATGGTATGAGTCAGGAATCTATTGATTACACTGAGGGGCAACTTAAAAAGTTTGCTATTTTCAAAAAATATGAAAATGTAGTAAAATATATTCATATATTAAATAGTGGTGGGATACTTCGTTTTAATAATAGATATGCAGGAAATTTAGTAAGAGCAGGAATATGTATGTATGGAATGCTTGGAAATGAGAGAATAGAAGGATTTAAAAGAGTATTTACAGCAAAAGCTAGAGTTCTATCACTTAGAACTGTAGAAGAAGATTCTTATATCTCTTATGGAAGAACAGCTCAGCTAAAAAAAGGAGAAAGTTTTGCTACATTATCGATAGGTTATGCAGATGGTATGAAAAAGGAGTTTTCTAATAAAACATATGTTATAATAGAAGATGAAAAATGTCCTGTAGTCGGTGAGATATGTATGGATATGTGTATGGTAAAAATTCCTAATTCTATTTTAGAAAAAGTAGAGATTGGAGCAGAGGCTATTGTTATTAGAGATGATATAATTGAAGAGATAAACTCAATCCATAAATCTACTTGGGATATTTTAACAGGTATAGGAAGAAGAGTTTATAGAGTGTATAAAAAGAGTGGAAGTGTAGATTTTATAAAAAGATAAAGGAGATGAAATGGCTAAGGTAATTTTAATAAGTGGGAAAGAGAAAAAGATAATTAACTTTTATCCAAATGTATTTAAAGATGAGGTAAAAACTATAGTTGGGGATATAAAAAATGGAGATGTAGTAGATGTTTGCTCATCTGATGGAGCTTTTGTTGGTAGAGGATATGTAACAGATTCAACATCAGCATTTGTAAGAGTTTTAACAACTAAAGATGAAAAGATAGATAAAAACTTTATACTTGAAAAAATTAGAAGAGCTTATAAAAAGAGAGAGCATCTTTTTAATGAAACTAACTGTGTAAGAGCATTTTTTTCTGAAGGAGATGGAATCCCTGGACTGATAATAGATAAATTTGAAAAATATGTATCTGTACAATTTAGAAATTCAGGAGTAGAAGCTTTTAGACAAGAGATTATAAATAGTATTAAAAAAGTTATGAAACCAAAGGGAATCTATGAGAGAAGTGATGTTGAGAACAGAACTCTTGAAGGTGTAGAGCAAAAAACAGGAGTAATTTTTGGAGAAATTCCTGAAAGAGTAATAATGGAAGATAATGGGTTAAAATATAATATAGATATTATAGATGGACAAAAAACAGGGTTCTTCCTAGATCAAAGAGATTCAAGAAAGTTTATCAGAAAATATTTAACTAAAGATACAAGATTTTTAGATGTTTTCTCAAGTAGTGGTGGTTTCTCAATGGCAGCTTTAAAAGAGGGATGTAAAAAGGTAACAGCTATTGATAAAGAGCCTCATGCCTTAGAATTATGTAGAGAGAACTATGCTTTAAATGAGTATACAGGGGATTTTGTAACTATGGAAGGAGATGCTTTTCTACTTCTTAAAACTCTTGTAGGAAGAGGAGAGAAATTTGATGTAATTACATTAGATCCCCCTTCATTGATTAAAAGAAAAGCTGATATTCATAAGGGAAGAGATTTTTTCTTTGATCTATGTGATGATAGTTTTAAGCTTTTATCTGATAATGGAATTTTAGGAATTATAACATGTGCTTATCATATTTCACTTCAAGATTTAATAGAAGTAACAAGAATGGCAGCCTCTAAAAATGGTAAATTACTTCAAGTTATAGGAATAAATTATCAACCTGAAGATCATCCATGGATTCTTCATGTTCCTGAAACTCTATATTTAAAGGCTTTATGGGTAAAAGTTGTAGAAAATTAAAAAGGGTGATGAGATGTATTTAGATATGGCAATAGGAGTAGTTATTCTTTTTTCTTTATTGTATGGATTAAAGAATGGGTTGTTTGTAGAGTTTATAGCAATATTTGGAGTGGTAATAAACTTTATTATAGCTAAAAAATATACTCCAGCAGTTATAGATTTTTTAAATCTTTCTAAAGATAAAGATCGTTATTTTATAGTGTATGTAGTTACTTTCTGGGCTGTATATATAATATTAGGAATAATAGTTAGTTTGATTAGAGGTTCATTAAATAATCAAGGAAAAGGTTTAATAACTAGACTTTTAGGTGGAGTTTTAGGAGCTATAAAAGGGTTGTTTTTAGCTCTGATAATTCTTTTGATTTTTAACTATTCAGCAGATATTTTTAAAGGATTGAAAAAATATTCAGCAGGAAGTTATGTAAATAAACTATTTTTAGAAAAAGCTCCAGAGTTAGAAGAATATATACCAGATGTTTTTCAAGCTAAACTAAAAGAACTAAAAAATGGAGAGTTAGTAGATAAATATATTGATAAACTTTTTTAGGAGAGTGTAAATGAAAATAATAGAAAAGTATATACTAGAAGAGGTAAAAATGCCAATATTATTTGGTATCTCTCTATTTACTTTTATATTTTTAATAGATATTATTGTAGCTATGATGGAAAATATAATAGTAAAGGGAATATCAATTATTGATATAATAAGAATACTGTCTTTTTATTTACCTCCAATATTATCACAAACTATTCCAATGGGAATGTTTTTAGGAGTGATGTTAACGTTTTCAAAATTTACGAGAACAAGTGAAGCAACAGCTATGAGTTCAATAGGAATGGGAATTAAAGAGATTGTAAAACCAATATTTATTTTAGCTTGTGCTACAACTCTTTTTATATTTTTTCTTCAAGAGAGCATAATTCCAAGATCATTTAAAAAGCTACAATATATAACAACAAAGATAGCATATGAAAATCCAGTGTTTCAATTAAAAGAGAAAACATTTATTGATGAGGTAGATGAATATAATCTTTATGTTGATAGAATAGAGGGAAAAGATAGACAGGCTAAAGGTGTTCTTATATTTCAAAAGGATGAAAATGAGAATTTTCCAACAGTGCTAGTAGGAGAGAAGGCATTTTGGAAAGATTCAGCTATGGTTATAACAAAATCTAAGTTTTTTGATTTTGATAAAGATGGAAAAGAGAAACTTCGTGGAGAGTTTGATGATAAGAAAGTACCTCTTACAGCATATTTTGATGGGATTGATATCAAAGTAAAAGATATAGAGGCTATGAGTATAGGAATGCTTTTGAAAGAGATTAAAAATCAAACTCCAGATGAAAAAATAAGATATGAAGTTGAAATAAATAGAAAAATTGCATTACCTTTATCAACTATAATGTTATCTTTATTAGGTGTATTTATGTCTATAGGGCATCATAGAAGTGGAAAGGGAGCTAATTTTGCTTTGAGTATGGTAGTAGTATTTACATATATTACACTTCTAAATATTGGAATGGTAATGGCAAATAGAGGAAAAATCCCACCTTTTATAGGAGTTTGGACACCTAATTTGGTATTATTCTTTTTGACTTTCATATTTTATAGAAAGAAAGCCAGGGGGATATAGATGAAGATAATTGATAGATATATAAGTAAAAATTTTATAAAATCATTCTTATTAAGTTTAATAGCCTTTGTTGGAATATTTTTAGTAAGCCAATTATTTAAAGTAATAAGATATGTAAGTGATGGAAGATTTTCAGCAGATGAATCAATAATCTATATTCTTACAATGATACCTAAAATTTTAATTGATGTAGCTCCATTGGCTGTTCTTCTTGGATCACTTATGACAATAAGTTCGATGGCATCAAATTTAGAGATAATCTCTTTGAAAACCTCTGGAATTAGTTTTAAAAGAATAATTCTTTTCTCAATTTTAATTTCTTTAATAATTTCAGGTGTAGTATTTTATATTAATGATTCACTATATCCTTATGCTCTTAGAAAAAATAGAGAGATAAAAAGTAGAGATGTTATTGTAAGGGAAGCTCCAATTGAAAAAAATAATGCTTTTTTTAGAGGAGAAAATGGAAATTATATCTATTTAATGGGAAAAATCAATAGAAAAACTGGTTTTGCTGAAAATATAGAAATTATAGATTTGAATAGCAAATTTGATAAAGTAGAGAGAATAATCACAGCAAAAGAGGGAAGATATAATTTCAGTAAAAAGATTTGGATGTTAAAAGATGCCAATATCTATGATGGAGAAAAAATAACTAAACCAATTGAAAAAGAGATATTTACTGAAGAAAGATATAATGATGAACCAGATAAATTTATAACTCAAAATGTAGAGCCAAGAACTCTTACTATAAAAGAATTAAAAAAATCTATTAGAGAGATAAAAAGTGTAGGTGGAGATACAAGAGAGTTTTTAGTTGAGTTAGGAAATAGATACTCTTTTCCATTTGCAAGTTTTATAATCTCTTTTTTAGGACTATCTTTAGGAAGTAGATATGTAAGAGGAGCATCAGCTATAAATTTAGCATTATCAGTAGCCTTAGGTTATGGTTATTATATAGTTCAAGCTTCATTTGAGGCTTTAAGTATAAATGGTTTTTTAAATCCATTTATAGGTGGTTGGATTCCTAATATCATATTTTTAGTTGTAGGAATCTATTTTGTATATAGATCAGAGTATTAAGAAAGGAAGAAAATGAGCATAGTAGTAAAAAAACTAGATAATGGAATACCTGTTTTAATTGATAATATAGAGAGTATTAATACAGTAAGCTTAGGAATATTTGTAAATACAGGATCAAGAAATGAGTATCCAGAAGAGAGTGGAGTTTCTCACTATATTGAACATATGATGTTTAAAGGAACAGAAACAAGAACAGCTAAAGAGATATCAGAGATAATTGACAATGAAGGTGGAATGATCAACGCTTACACAAGTAGAGATCTTACAGTTTACTATATTCAAATGCTTTCAAATAAGATAGGAACTGGAATAGATGTATTGTCAGATATGTTTATGAATTCAACTTTCAGTGAGGAAAACCTAGAAAAAGAAAGAAATGTAATAATTGAAGAGATTAGAATGTATGATGATATTCCAGAGGAGATAATACATGATGAGAATGTAAAATATGCAGTTACTGGAGTTCAATCAAATAGTGTATTGGGAACTATTGAAAGTTTAAAAGGGATAACTAGAGAGAGATTTTTAAAATATTTTAATGAACAATACATAGCTTCAAATCTTGTAATATCAGTTGCAGGAAAAGTTGATGTTGATGAGATTTACAATCTTTTAAATAAAGGACTTGGAAAATTTAGAGATAGTAACTTTAGAAGAGATATTGATAATTCATTTGTAATCAATGGTGGAGAAAATATAATAAAAAAAGATACAAATCAAGTACACCTATGTTTTAATACAAGAGGTAATGGGGTAAAAGATGATATGAAATATCCTGGAGCTATTATCTCTAGTGTATTAGGTGGAAATATGAGTTCTAGACTTTTCCAAAAAATAAGAGAGGAAAGAGGATTAGCTTACTCTGTATATAGCTATGGAACAGCATTTTTAGAGGGTGGACTATTTACTATCTATGCTGGAACTACAAAGGAAAGCTATAAAGAAGTATTAGAGATCATTAAAAATGAGTTTAATGATATTAGAGAAAATGGAATCACTGAATCAGAGCTTCAAAAATCTAAAAATCAATTTTTAAGTATGCTGACTTTTAGCTTAGAAAGTAGTAAAGGAAAAATGAGCAGAATGGCAAACTCTTATCTACTATATGATAAAGTAATTGATATAGATGAGATAATTGAAAAAATTGAGAAGATAACTTTAGAGGATATAAAGAAAACAGCTGAATATCTATTCCAAGAAGAATATTATTCATACACAGTATTAGGAGATATATAAGGAGAAAGTAATGGAAAAAGTAATAGTAAAGATAGTTAGAGAAAATGATAAAATTGAATTACCAAAATATGAAACACCTGGAGCTGCAGGAATGGATATTAGAGCTAATATCACTGAACCAATAGTATTAGGATCTTTAGAAAGAACTTTAGTTCCAACAGGATTAAAAATAGCTATACCAGAGGGATATGAAGTACAAGTTAGACCTAGAAGTGGACTTGCACTAAAACATGGAATTACTCTTTTAAATACTCCTGGAACAATTGATAGTGATTATAGAGGAGAATTAAAGATAATAATAGCTAATATGAGTAAAGATGCTTATACAATTAATCCTGATGAAAGAATAGGGCAACTTGTTTTAAACAAAGTTGAACAAATTGAGTGGGAAGTTGTAGAAACTCTTGATGAAACAGAAAGAGGGGCAGGAGGATTTGGGCATACAGGTAAATAAGGGGTAAAAGAAAATGGGAAGAAGAAGAGATGTTAGATTAGGTTTAAAAAAGATAAAGAAAATGAATATCTTTCTTTTACTTAATGCACTGATAATAGTGGTTATTAGTATTTTAACTATATATAGTGCAACAATACATAAAACTCCATCTTTTTATAAAAAAGAGTTATTTTGGGGAATTATAGGTATTTTTGTCTATCTATTTTTCTCTTTTGTAGATTATAGAAAATATGCAAAGTACTATAAAGTTCTCTATATTATAAATCTAGGAATTTTAGCCTCTGTTTATGTTTTAGGTGTAAAAAGATTAGGGGCACAAAGATGGATAGATTTAGGACCTATTAGTATCCAGCCTTCAGAGATAGGAAAGGTTCTAGCAATACTTACTCTGTCAGAATTTTTAGTAGTGAAGTATAGAGATAGGTTTGTTGGATTAAAAAGTGTTATTGTAGCTGGATTGCATATTCTTCCTATAATGCTTCTTATACTGAAACAACCAGATTTAGGAACAACTCTTATTTTAACAATGACATTTTGTGTAATTATTTTTATACATGGAATAGATTGGAAAACTATAATAATTATGGGAATAGGAGGAATTATCTCTGTACCAGCAGCATATTTTTTTCTTTTAAAACCATATCAAAGACAGAGAGTACTTACATTTTTAAATCCAGAGGCTGATTTATTAGGAAGTGGTTGGAATGTTACTCAATCAATGATAGCCATAGGTTCTGGTGGAATGTATGGAAAAGGTTTTCTACAAAGTACTCAAAGCAAGTTGAGATTTCTTCCAGAGGCTCATACAGACTTTATAGGTTCGGTATTTTTGGAGGAGAGAGGTTTTGTAGGAGGACTTGTTCTCTTAGGACTATATTTTTTACTTATAGTGCAGATAGTTTATATAGCTGATACTACAGAGGATAAGTATGGGAAATTAATATGTTATGGGATAGCTTCTATATTTCTATTTCATTTAATAATCAATGTTGGAATGATAATGGGAATAATGCCTGTAACAGGTAAACCATTGTTGCTTATGAGTTATGGAGGAACATCACTTCTTATAAGCTTTATGATGTTAGGAATTGTTCAAAGTGTAAAATTGTATAGAGATTAGGTGGAGTTGTGGAATATATAATAGATAAAGAGTATGAAGATGTAAGATTAGATAGATTTTTGAGAAAAAAATATGAGAATATATCTCTAACAGAGATCTTTAAAGGAATTAGGACTGGAAAAGTAAAGGTAAATGGGAAAAAAAGTAAAGAAAATTATAGACTTCAATTAGAGGATATAGTTAAAGTATTTTTCAATGGAGGAGAGACTAAAGAGGAGAAACCAGTTTCTATTGAAAATAAAGAGATAGAGAAAATAAAAAAATCTATAGTTTATGAAGATGAGAAAGTTTTAATTTTTAATAAAAAAAATAATATGGTAATGCACAAAGGAAGTGGCTATGAATATGGTATCTCTGAGATGATTAAATCATATTTAAAAAATGAAAACTTTAACTTTGTAAATAGAATAGATAAGGCAACTTCTGGACTTATAATAGGGGCAAAATCTTTAGTTGTAGCTAGAGAATTAGCTGAAGATATAAGAAATAGAGATATTGAGAAAAAATACTATATTCTTGTAAATGGAAGAGTTAGAGAGAAAGAGTTCAAAATTAAAAGTTGGCTGAAAAAAGTTGAGGATAGAGTAATCGAAGTTGAGGAGTTTCAAGAGGGAGCAAAGGAGAGTACAAGTAGTTTTAAAGTAGTTGAATATGGGAAAAACTGTACTTTATTAGAAGGAACTCTTGGAAGTGGAAGAACTCATCAACTTAGGGTACAACTAGCTAATAGAGGAAATTATATAATAGGTGATAATAAATATGGAAAAGATAAAGAAAAAATGATGTATTTATTCTCACATTATGTTAAAATAGAAAGATATGGAATTGAGATAAATTTGCCAATTCCAAAGGAATTTTTAGATAGGTTAGGCAACAATTAAATTTTAAAATATAGGAGGAGAGAAATGTCACAAAACACTGGTATTTTAGAAAATTATTTCAAAATATCTGAAAGAGGGAGCACTGTTAAACAAGAGGTAATAGGAGGAATTACAACATTCTTAGCAATGTCGTATATTATCTTTGTAAACCCAGCTATTCTTGGAGATGCTGGAATGGACAGAGGGGCACTTATTACAGTAACTTGTTTAGCATCAGCTTTAGCAACATTATTATCTGGAGTTTGGGCAAATGCACCATTTGCATTAGCACCTGGAATGGGATTAAATGCATTCTTTACTTATACACTTGTATTAGGAAAAGGTGTACCTTGGCAAACTGCATTAGGAATTGTATTTATTTCTGGATTCTTTTTCCTTATTCTTTCAATAGGGGGAATTAGAGAGAAGATAGCTAATGCAATACCTTTACCACTAAAAATAGCTGTTGGTGGAGGAATTGGAATGTTTATCACTTTAATTGGTCTTAAAAATATGGGAGTTGTTGTAGCTAATGATGCAACATTAGTAGCATTAGGACCAATAACAACAACTGTATTAATAGGAATTGTTGGTTTAATAGTTTCTATGGTACTTGAAATTGAACGTGTAAAAGGTGGAATGTTAATAGGAATTCTTGTTTCTACAATATTAGCATTTATCACTGGTAATGTAGATGTTCCATCACAATTTATTTCTATGCCACCAAGTGCAGCACCTATAGCTATGAAATTAGATATTATAGGAGCATTTAAATTATCATTAATTGGACCAATATTCTCATTTATGTTTGTTGACTTATTTGATACTTTAGGAACTTTAATTTCTTGTTCAAAACAAATGGGAATGGTTGATGAAAAAGGACACATTCAAGGACTTGGAAAAATGCTTTATACAGACGTTAGTGCAACAATAGCAGGGGCTATGATGGGAACAAGTACTGTTACAACTTTTGTTGAATCAGCAGCAGGAGTAGCAGTAGGAGCAAGAACAGGATTTGCATCTGTAATAACTGCACTTATGTTTATAGGGGCATTATTCTTCTCTCCAATAGTTGGAGTAGTTCCAGCATATGCAACAGCACCAGCTCTTATTATAGTTGGAGGATATATGTTTAAAAATGTAAAAGATTTAGATTTTACAGATATGAAATCATTATTCCCAGCATTTATTATAATAGTAGCTATGCCACTTACTTATAGTATCAGTATAGGGTTAAGTTTAGGGTTCCTTGCTTATATCTTACTTCACCTTGTAACTGGAGATTTCAAGAAAATTAACTTTACACTACTATTTATAGGGGCACTTTGTTTTGTAAACCTTGTAGTGTAGGATAAAAATTAAATAATAGCTAAAAAGGCTCTTTGTCAAATAGTGTTGGTGGAAAAAACAAATAAATTTTCAAGTAACTCCAGTGATTTTC